>JAHJRU010000006.1 GCA_018830745.1 Chloroflexota bacterium | reverse complement strand
TAAGAGAAAATGAATGTATGATTACACTTTCTTTCATGGCAGAGCATTGGTGAGACTTGCACAGGATAGAAGAACTTATGGGATAAAACTGTATTCTGGCAATAACGGCTATCTCGTAAATGATGTTGCTTATATTTCCTTGAAACATTCTTCAAAGCGTCTTACGCCGTGGAGCTTTACCTTTTTACCAGAGCATATCAAAACGATCGTAGAAGTAAGAAAGCGAATAAAGAATATCTATATCGTTCTAATATGTGGCACTGATGGTATCTGTTGTCTAGATTTCAATGAGCTTTCCCAAGTAATTCTTATTGGGGATTCTAGTGGAATCAAACAGATACGGATTTCGAGGTCACGCGGAGAAAAATATGGTGTATCAGGCAGTGATGGGAAATTGAATCACAAGATAGGAAACAGCGATTTCCCCAAGAAAATATTTAAGGAAATTCTATCCCCTTAAAAACGCATCAATATCAGCGGCGGCGCGCTTGCCGGCACCCATAGCGCTGATGACCGTAGCCGCTCCGGTAACGATGTCCCCGCCGGCCCAGACCCTGTCTTTCACCGTCCTGCCGGTAGCTTCATCGGTGACCACCACCGTGCCCCACCGGGTGGTGTCCAGGCCGGGGGTGGTGGCGGCGATGAGGGGGTTGGGGGTAGTCCCCAGGGCTACTATAACCACGTCCACGTCGATGTTGAACTCGCTGCCCTCTTTGACCACCGGGCGGCGGCGTCCGCTGTCATCGGGCTCACCCAGCTCCATCTGATAGCACTCCATACCGACCACCCAGTTCTGGTCGTTGCCCAGGAATTGCTTGGGGTTGGTCAGCAGCTTGAACTCGATGCCCTCCTCCTGGGCGTTCTCCGCTTCCTCGCGGCGGGCGGGCATTTCCTCCTCCGAGCGACGGTAAATGATATACACTTTGTCGGCACCAAGCCGCAGGGCGCAGCGGGCGCTGTCCATAGCCACGTTGCCGCCGCCAATCACAGCCACCCTTTTACCCACGCTGACCGGGGTATCATACTGCGGGAACAGGTATGCCTTCATCAGATTCACCCGCGTGAGGAACTCGTTGGCGGAATAAACACCGTTGAGGTTCTCCCCGGGGACGTTCATAAACATCGGCAGCCCGGCGCCGGTGCCCAGGAAAACGGCATCATAACCTTCCTCATTTAGCAGTTCATCGGTGGTCATCATCTTGCCCACCACGGAATCGAGCTCAATCTTTACCCCCAGTGAGCTGACATATTCGACCTCTGCCTGGACGATGGCTTTGGGGAGCCTGAACTCCGGTATACCGTACATCAGGACGCCCCCTGCCACGTGCAGCGCCTCGAAGACGGTAACGTCATGTCCCAGCCTGGCTACTTCAGCCGCGGCGGACAGACCGGCCGGTCCTGAGCCGACTACCGCCACGCGCTTGCCGGTGGGTGGCGGTAGCGTGACCGATTGAGAATCGGCGGGCATATTATCCCGCTCCCAGTCAGCCACAAACCTCTCCAGGCGCCCGATGGCTATCGGCGCCCCTTTCTTTCCTATGGAACAGGTAGCTTCGCACTGCGTTTCCTGGGGGCAGACGCGACCGCAGATAGCCGGCAGAGCATTCCTGTCCTTGAGCACTCTGGCTGCTTCGGGCAAATCGCCTGCCGACATCGCTTTGATGAATTCGGGGATATCGATATCTACCGGGCAGCCAGCGATGCAGGGGCGCTTGGGACACTGGATACAGCGGGTAGCCTCTTCCTTAGCCTGCTCCGGGCTGTAACCCAGGGCAACTTCGTCGAAGTTATGGGCCCGCACCTTCGGGTCCTGCCTCGGCATATCCACGCGGTTTAAATTAAGCTTAGCCATAAATACGCGCCTTATATCCTATTCAAACACCGTGTTTTGCCCGCCACTGGTCAAAGGACAGTTTTTCCTCATCGAGGTAGCTGCGCTGCCGGGCGAGCAGCAGGTCCCAGTCAACCTGATGGCCATCGAAGTCAGGTCCATCGACGCAGGCGAACTTGGTTACGCCGTTTACCGATACGCGACAACAGCCGCACATACCGGTGCCATCAACCATTATGGGATTCAAACTGACCCCTGTATTGACACCAAAAGGCTCGCTGGTCTTGGCACAGAACTTCATCATGATACTGGGCCCGATGGCGATGACCCGGTCGATGCCGCCCTGCTCCAGCAGTTCCTTCAAAGGCTCGGTGACCAGCCCGTGACGACCATAAGAGCCGTCGTCGGTGTTTATTATCAGTTCGCTGCTGGCCTGGCGGAGTTCCTCCTCCCAGAAAAGCAGGTCTTTACTGCGGGCTCCCATAATTGAAATAACCCGGTTACCGGCTGCCTTCAGGGCTCTGGCGATGGGTCTGATGACAGCGATGGCAAATCCGCCAGCCACGCAGACGACAGTGCCGTAGTTATCGATATGGGTGGGTACTCCCAGGGGACCAACGAAATCGGTAATGGTATCGCCCGTGCTGAGCATGCCCAGTCGGTGAGTGGTGGTACCGACCTCCATCACCACGACGGTAACGCTGCCCTCTTCCCTATCCCAGCCAGCTACCGTAAGAGGAATACGCTCACCTTCCTCATCAATCCTGAGGACGATAAACTGCCCCGGTTGAACCTTTTGGGCTACTCTGGGGGCGTCAATCTTGAACAGATGGACATGCGGGACTAAGTCCTGTTTCTGTAATATCTTGTACACTTCTTACCACCCCCCCGGCCTAACACGCCACTTCAGGCAACCTTCTCAATTCTGACGGTGGATACCTTGTACTCCGGTATTTTAGACACGGGGTCAAACGCGGGGTTGGTCAGCCGGTTGGCCGGACTTTCGGCAAAGTGAAAGGTCATGTAGGTAAGCCCGGCGGGACAGACATCAGTTACCTTGGCCCTGGCGGTTACTTCTCCCCGGCGGGATATGACCTTCACCATTTCCCCATCACTGATGCTCAGGGACTCGGCATCAAAGGGACTTATCTCTACCGGCCCCTCTCCCATAAGTTGATTCAACCCTTTCACCTTGCGGGTCATGGTGCCGGTATGGAAGTGATAGGGGCTACGCCCGGTGGTCATCGTCAGCGGATATTCGTCATCGGGTTGTTCCATGGGCGGCTTATACTCCAGCGGAGTGAAGTGACCCTTCCCCCGGGTAAACGTCTGGGTATGGAGAATAGCTGTGCCCTGATGCTCTGGAGTGGGGCAAGGCCATTGCGGTCCCGCTGGTTCTCTCTCCAGCCGTTCGTAGGAAATACCCCCGTAGCTGGGGCTGAGCCTGGCAATCTCATCCATGATATCCGAAGGATTTTGAAAACCAAATCCCAGGGCGCCCATTCTCCGGGCAATCTGGCAGGTAATCCACCAGTCCGGTTTAGAGTCGCCCACCGGTTCCACCGCCTGGCGCACCATCTGCACCCGGCGCTCGGTATTGGTAAAAGTGCCGTCTTTCTCGGCAAAGCTGGCTCCCGGCAGAACGACATCAGCCAGCCTGGCGGTCTCCGTGAGGAAAAGGTCCTGAACCACCAGGAAATCCAGATCGCCCAACGCCTTTTCAATATGGTCGGTATCGGCATCGCTTAATACCGGATTCTCCCCCACCAGGTAAATAGCCTTTATTTGGTCTGAGTGCGGAGCCTGGAATATCTGGGTTAGCGTCAGTCCCGGCGTTTCCGGCAATGAGGTTCCCCAGGCTTCTTCGAATTTAGCCCGGACCTTTTCATCCGCCACCGATTGATAGGCGGTGTACACATTGGGCAATGCCCCCATATCACAGGCACCCTGAACGTTATTCTGTCCACGTAGCGGATTCACTCCAGTCGATGGCTTGCCTATATTTCCGGTCAGCATAGCCAGGTTAGCCAAAGCGATAACGTTGTCCGTTCCGTGAGTATGCTGGGTTACCCCCATGGTATAGAGGATAGTGGCCGGGCTGGTGCCGGCATACATCCGCGCCGCCTCGACAATCAGCTGACCCGGCACGCCGGTGACTTCCTCGGCAAATTTCAGGTCATAATTTTTTAACGATTCCTTAAGGGCGTCAAGGTTTTCGCAACGCTCTTCAATGAAAGATAAGTCAGCCAGCCCCTCGTCCACTATTACGCGCATCATAGCCATGAGCAGGGCTACATCTGTCCCCGGCTTGTGCTGCAGCCACAGGTCAGCCAGGCGAACCAGCTTAATCTCCAAGGGATTAGCCACAATAAGCTTGGCTCCCTTACTGGTGGCTTTGACTATTTCCAGGGCAATAACCGGATGGGCATCGCTGGTATTGGTGCCGATGGCGAAGATGCAGGCGGCATCACCTATTTCATGAATGGAATTGGTCATGGCTCCACTGCCGAACGCGGTGACCAGACCGGCCACCGTAGGCGAATGTCAGAGACGCGCGCAGTGGTCCACGTTGTTGGTACCTAATACTGCGCGTCCGAATTTCTGAACCAGGTAGTTTTCCTCATTGGTGCACTTGGCGGAGGATATTACGGCTATCTGGTCCCCGCTGTACTTAGCCATACGCTCGGCTACCAGGTCAAGAGCTTCATCCCAGGTAGCTTCGAGGAACTCACCATCCTTCTTAATTAGAGGGGTGGTCAGGCGTTCCGGATGGTGAACGAATTCGGCGATGCT
>JAHJRU010000032.1 GCA_018830745.1 Chloroflexota bacterium | reverse complement strand
TGTCTGGACATAGCGACACCCCAGCGTCTCCTCTGCTCTAACGGCCAGTTCGTAGGGTAGCAGGGTGGTGGAGTGCGCCAGAAGGCGTAACGAGCTGAAGTCATACTTGTTCAGGTCCGGATGCTCCAGTAGCTGGGCGACCTCGGAGGGCACGATGCCCGCCAGGGTGACTTTCTCGTTCTGCACCAGTTCACAGAACCCCTGTGGGGTATAGCGGTCGAGCAGGACGATTTTAGCTCCGATAAAAGGCACACCGTAGAGGGAGAATATAGATAACCCCCCGCCAATTATCTGATAGAAGGCGCCGACGATGTCGTCCGGGCCCAGTTCCCACCGTCGGGCCAGAACCTTGGCGGCATGCCGCAGGGCGGTGGTTTCCCAACCGGCGCATTTGGGGATGCCAGTAGTGCCGCTGGTGGTAACCACCCGGGTAATCTCATGGGGTTTGAATTTCGTTTGCTGCAGGTAGTCACGGGTTAGCGTACTCTCTGCCCCCTGCCGGATTACACTATCAAAGGATACCGAGCCTTCGGGTGTCTCATCACCAACAATGATGGTGTGCACCAGTTTGGTCAGTTGAGGACGGAAATCCATCAGCATATCATGATAGTCGAAGCCCCGGAATACCCAGGGGATGACAATGCCTTTAGCCTCCACATGTTGTAGCAGGGCATTTATCTCCTGGTGGCGGAAAGTGGGCTGAGCGGTGACAATGGTTATGCCGGCTTTTTCGCCGGCGATTACCAGCAGATAGAGTTCCACCGAATTGGGGACTTGCACCAGTATCACGTCATCGGGTTTAAAGCCAAGCTCTATCAGGCCTAAAGCCAGCTGGTCGCTCTTCTGGCTTACTTCAGCCCAGGTCAGGCGCTGCTGGGCGTCAACCAGCGCCTCTTTATCGGCATATTTTCGGCCGTTTTCATCCACATCATCGGCCATAAGGTTAGAATCCCAGTAGCCTTTCTGCGTGTACTCAGCAATGAGTTCCGGCGTATATCTTGCTCCTATCATCGGCTCACATCTCCTTTAGCAGCACTACTGGGCATAGGGTCGTCCGGGCATAGTCAGACCCAGTCTCCGGGTGATTTTAATAGCCCAGGGCTTTTCATATGGTCGTCCCAGTACTGACCTCAACCATAAAATGTCGGCTCCGGGCAATTTATCAGGGGAACTGGCGATGATAGCCTTGACGATTTCCCCATCATACTTTCTCGGACCTGGAGTCAAATCCTGTATAAACAGCTCCACTTCCTCCCCGTCCTTCAGGGCGCTGAGGCTCTGTACCCGGGCTACATATTCCGTCACCGGTTTCCTCCCTGGACAAGGCTTAAATCTATTCCGGCAAGCGTCAATGCCTTTTATTCTCTGGAGATAGTCTGGAAATAAATCAAAGATACGTTAGCATATCACCTGCTGGCAGTCAACTTGCGGAAATTTGCCGCTATACTTAACTATATGTTAGAATTTCTCTCTGGGGGGTTAAGTCATAAACCGGCGTATCTCCCCCGATATTTGCAGAGGAGAAACGAATTGGCATATCAAAAAGGCGAAGAGGTAGAAGTAAGTATTCCGGAGCAGATGAATGTTGCTTCAATATTGATTGACGAAAAAGCAAGCGGTGACCTGTCCGATAGGAAAATAATCCATTTTGTGGGGGATCCACCGAAATCCATGCCGATGGACATGACCCTGGGGGAGTTGCGTAACCTGGTTAACAAGACCGGCAATGCCCTGAAAACTCTCGGCCTGGAGGTTGAGGACAGGGTGCTGATGATTATCCAGGATTCCCCGGAGTTTATGGCTGCTTTTCTGGGGGCGATAAAGATGGGTGCCGTACCCGTACCGGTAAATACCATGCTGGGGCAGCAGCAATATCAGTATATGCTCGATAATAGCCGGGCCAGGGCGCTGGTGGTTGATGGGGGGATAGCGCCCATTATAGAGGAGATAAGGGGCGAGCTGCGTTTCCTGAAGCATGTCATCGTTATCGGCGAGGCTAAGGAAGGGCAGGTATCCTACCACGATATGGTTAATTCAGCCTCACCGCAGCTGGAAGCAGTTGAAATGAACAAGGATGACGTGGCTTTCTGGCTCTACAGTTCGGGGACAACCGGGGCTCCCAAGGGAGTAGTCCACCTGCAGCACGATATGCTCTACTGTGCTGATACCTATTTTAAGCATACGTTGAAAATTAGTGAAGATGATACCATCTTTTCAATCAGCAAGCTTTTCTTCGCTTATGGACTGGGAAACAGTCTCTACAGCCCCCTGCGCTTAGGAGCGAGTATAGTGCTGTATCCGGGCACACCTGAAGAGGATAAGCTCTTTGAGATAATTGAAAAGTACAGAGTAACCGTTTTTTATGCCGTGCCCCGGGTGTATGCCAGAATGGTGGCTATGGAGGGGGTAGAGAATAAATACGACCTGAGCTCGCTGAGGTTCTGTGTCAGTGGAGGGGAGGCGTTGCCACCGGCAATATACGAGCAGTGGCGTGAGAAGTTTGGTCTTGAACTCCTTGATTGCATTGGCTCGACTGAAATCTGCCACTGTTTTATTGCTAATCCTCCGGGGCGGTCCAAGGCAGGCACCAGTGGGGTAGCCGTGCCGGGCTACGAGCTGAAAACGGTTGATGATGATGATAACGATACGCCTGTTGATGACGCCGGTCGATTGTTTGTCAAGGGTGATTCGATTGCGGCCTCGTACTGGAACCAGCACGAGAAGAGCAAGCAGACCTTTGTCGGGGAATGGATAAACACCGGCGACTTGTACATCCAGGACAAGGATGGTTACTGGGCGCACGCCGGAAGGCATGATGATATGATGCGTAACCGGGGGTTATGGGTCTCCCCGGTTGAGGTTGAAAATGCCGTGGCGGCGCACCCGGCGGTGCTGGAAGTGGCGGTAGCCCAGGGATTTACCAGGGACAGGCTGGAGACCATCAAGGCATTTGTGATATTGCGGGATGGGCATAAACCTTCCTCACAGCTCAAGGCTGAACTTAGCGGCTTCCTCAGGGGGAACGGCCTATCCGGATATAAGATACCATCCTCATTCGAGTTTGTGGATGAGCTTCCCAAGACGGCTACGGGCAAGGTTCAGCGCTATGTGCTGAGACACTTGGAACGGGAGCGGATGGAAGCCAGTCAGAAGTAGTCTGATAGTTCTAGATAGCTCGATGCCGGCTGACAAACTTACCCATTCTGGTCAAGGCTTCTTCAATGTCACTCAGCGAGGTGGCATAGCAGCAACGTAAATACCCTTCACCATATTCACCGAAGGCGGTGCCGGGTACCACCGCCACCTTCTCCTCTATAAGCAGTTGTTCGGCGAATTCCTCCGAGGTCATGCCGGTGCTCTTTATCGAGGGAAAGGCGTAGAATGCCCCCCTGGGCTCAAAGCAGGATAGACCGATGTCGCTGAAGCCTTTGACAATCACCAGGCGACGATGATTGTAGTCCTCCACCATTTCAGCCGCGCTCTCCTCGCCGGTTTTTAAGGCCTCGATGGCGGCTATCTGTCCCATGATGGGAGCGCAGAGCATGGTATGCTGGTGAATCTTGGTCATGGCAGCGATAATCTCGCGCCGTCCAGCCGCATACCCCACCCGCCAGCCGGTCATGGCATAAGCCTTGGAGAAACCGCCCAGAAGAATGGTGCTCTCCTTCATTTCAGGCAGCGTGGACACGCAGGTATGTTCTATGCCATACACTAGCTTGGCGTAGATTTCATCGGAGATTATCAGTAGCTGGTGGCGTTTGGCTACCTCAGCTACCTGAGACAGCTTTTCCCGGCTCATCACCGCCCCGGTGGGGTTGGCGGGGTAACCGATAAGGATGGCTTTGGTTTTATCGGTGACGCGCGCTTCAATATCGGCGGGGACTATCTCAAAGTTATTTACCTCAAAGGTAGGCGCCATGACTGGCGTGCCACCAGCCAGGATAACGCAGGAATCATAGGCAACATAGTGGGGATTGGGCATGATAACCTCGTCGCCGGGGTTAATGATGGCTCGCATTGCCAGGTCCAGGCCTTCACTGACGCCCACCGTAATCAGAAGCTCCGTATCAGAGTCATATTTCAGCTGGTAGGTATTGTTCAGATAGCGTGATAGTTCCTGGCGTAGTTCAGGCA
>JAHJRU010000031.1 GCA_018830745.1 Chloroflexota bacterium | reverse complement strand
TACATCTTGTGGTCAACCATGACACTGCGGACAAGAGTCATATCTTTTGGTTGTTCAAACCACCGTGCTACGCGAAATAAACCGGTTATTATCAGTCCCACTCCTCCTTTGGCTCGAGCCACGTAATAATCTATTCCACGCTGTGATAACCGGCCATCGTAATCATATAGCCCCACGATTCCCATCGGCGCCATCGCTATCCGGTTCTTTAATGAAAGCTTGCCAATCTTACCGGGTTCGAATAACTTCATTCTTTAACCCCCCAATTTCTAAGGATAACGTCAGGAGTGGAAGTCCACTGGCTACTGTCTATTATCGTTTGTCAGCTAATAATGCCCCGGAACGCTTGGCTCGCCAGTCTATAAACTGCCAGAGCAGTACCGCAGCGATGAGGCCGACCCCAATGATACCGGTTTCCCAGCCAGGAACCAGCAAGAACAGAGCCCCCCCTAAGAGAGGAATTCTTTGCCATTTTATCGGCGTCAGCGCGTAGCCAACCAGCGCCGAGGCCAGAGCTGTAATTGCCAGGATGGCGGCGATAACTGTCAGCACTATATCTACTGGTGAGCCGATAAGTATAAGGGCGGGATTAAACACAAATATGAACGGGAGGATAAGGTTAGTGATACCCAGACGTGTTGCCTGGACGGCGGTCTTCATGGGCGAAGAGCCGGAAATACTGGCGGCCACAAATGCATTTATGGCTATAGGCGGTGTAATATAGGCAGTCAAGCCCCACCAGAATACGAATAGGTGAGCAGCGATAGGTAAAACACCCATTTGTATCAAGACTGGTGCAATCAAGACAGCCAGTGTGATGTAGGCAGTGATGGCACCTACGCCCATGCCCATGATAAAACAGGCCACGGCGGTAAGCATCAGCAGTATAAGCATGCTCCCACCGCTAAAATCTATGAGTGCGCCGGAGAATTTAAATCCCAATCCTGTCATAGATATAGAACCAATGATAATACCGGCCCCAGCGCAGGCCAGACCTACGATGCCCATTGCCTTCGCCGTTCCTTCAAAAACGCTGACCAATCCTTTCAGTCCCAATCTTGTTTCTTTTTTGAACAGACTAATAACCCAAAAGGCTATCAATGACCAAAATGCTGACTTTTGCGGTGACCATAAAAGGACGGCCAGCAGGAAGACGAGCAAGATAAGCGGCAGGAGATAGAACCAGCCGTTTTTCATCGTTTGTTTAACAGAGGGCAATTCCTCGCGGCTTAAGCCCTTGAGGCCGGTGCGGGCAGCTTCCAAGTCCACCATGACAAATACGGCTAAAAAATAAAGAATGGCTGGCACTATGGCATAATAACACACCTGTATATAGGGTATGCCCAGGAACTCGGCGATGATGAAAGCTACTGCTCCCATGACCGGTGGCATAAGAAGGCCACCGTTGGACGCGACTGCCTCCACCCCGCCGGCAAAAGAGGGTCTATAGCCGATGCTTTTCATCAATGGTATGGTAATCATACCGGTGGTGGCTACATTGGCAGTGCTGCTACCGGAGATTGTACCGAAAAGGGCGCTGGCTACCACGGCCGCTTTAGCCGGTCCACCCCTTACACTGCCTAATAGTCCAAGCGCCAGGTCAATAAAGAATTTACCTCCCCCGGTCTTTACCAGGACTTGGCCAAACATAACAAACATGACAACAACGGTGGCGGCTATACCCATGGCAATACCCAGCAGGCCATCGCTGGAAGCAAACAGGCTCCCGGTAATCCGTGCCAGGCTATATACTCTACCGTGGAGGATGCCGGGCATGAACTGGGTTATAAACGGATAGATAAAAAATAGTAATACTACCAGCGCCATGGGCCAACCGACGGTGCGTCTGGTTGCTTCAATGGTCAGAACCAGGGTGAGCATGCCTAATATGATTTCGAAAGCAGCCGGTTCCGATACTCTAAAGAAGTGTTCCTCGACCTGGTCAAAGAAAGCGATAAAGTAGAGAAGCCCTGATATGCTTGCAAGGGCAAACAGCGCGTTAAGCCAGGCCAGTCCCTTTGGCTGTTTGCCCTTTTTTAGTGGGTACGCGAAAAAGACTATTAGTAGCAGGAAAGCTAAAATGAGAGCCCGGTGAATTCTCTGCGGTAAATATACTTGTATCAGGTCAAACGCACCGGCGATATAACTCAAGGCAAATACACACAATAAGACTGATACGGCGATAACAATTTTAGACTGTATCGTGCCGTTCGTTGAGTCTTTCATGCGATTTTTCAGCGGGGGCGGCTCATTTTGTGGCCAGTAAGTGCCTGGTATGAGCCGCCCCTCTTATTTACTCTTCCCTCTTAGTACTTTGCTCCGAGCGCATTAAGTTCCTTTATTAACTCGTCCTGACGTTTCTGGGCGGCGTCATCCCACAGCCCTGCCTCTTTCCAGTACTTGATGGCTCCGGGGTGGAAGGGTAGGGTTGACCGGTGTATCAGTGAGCCTTTTTCAAAATACTTGAAATTGGGGTGCATGGGACTGAGCTCATCATCAAAATGGTCCCAAATTGCTTTCATCACTTCATAGATAAAGCTTTCAGGCAGGTCCGCCCGGCTAACCGCCAGAATGTTGATACCAGCCATCGGCACGTCTACATCCTGCCCTTTATAGGAGCCGGCCGGCAGGGTAGCCTTGTACCATACGGGGTTTCTCTCAATCATGATGTCCATCTTATCATCGTCCAGTGGTATCCATCTACTATCTATCCTCTGGAATAGCTCAATCACGTAAGAGGTGGCCTCCGTATACGGGGCAATCACCACATCAGTGGTCTTTTCTGCCAGGCGGTGAACAATGCTAGTCCAGTGTCCGCATTGTGGTAAATCGGTAAAGGTAATGAATAATGGTTTTGAATTGCCTACACTCAAGTGTTTACGTTGCGGGCATACCTGGATACCACGAAGGCCAGCAAAGCCTAAAGTATGTCCTAAATGCACTTCACCATATTGGGACAAGCCGAAGGTAAAGCAAAGCGGGCCACAAAGGAAGGTGTCACAATGAAAACCGCAGCAATATATTGCAGAGTATCAACTGAAGACTAAGATGGGGGAGTCATAAATGAAAAAGGCGTTCACGATAATAAGGGTAAGCGGAAGAGACCAGCTAAAGGGGAACGGGCCGGATGCACAATGGGAAGACGATGTTCTGCTAAATGCGCCGGTGCTGGAGCTTGAAGTAAGTGAAGAGTACAGGCGGGTGATACAGGAATCGGCCTCGGGCTGGAATCGGCCCAAGTTTGAGGTGGCGGTGAATGAAGCAATAGAATTGCACAAGAGGGGAGAAATTCAGGCGGTGTTGTTCCCCCGTGTCGACCGTGAGACACGCTTCCTTTTTAGCTCCGTACCTCTTCTTAACAAAATCATGGGGGCGAGACTGGAAGTCTATTTTGCAGAGGAGCAATTGTTCCTTGATCCCAATGACTCCGACTCTGTCCAACGCTACACGGATAAGGTGAAGGCGGCGCAAGACTATATCGCCACGTTGAGAAGGAACACTATGAAAGGGCGTAGGAAGAGGGTGAAAAAGGGTAAGTTACCCACTGGCTGTCGGATGTTTGGCTTCACTTATTTAAAGGGCAAGGGGGAAGGGGAAGGAATACGAATTATCAATAAGGACGAGGCGGTCTGGATTCGTCGTTGGCGGGACTGGGTTCTTGAGGACGAACTGACGGTAAACAAAATATCACTCAGGATGCGGGCTCTAGAAAGACCTATGGCCCCCACCACCATTGGGGGAATACTTAAAAACCATACAATTATGGGCAAGACCTACGCCTATACTTGTGCGTATGAGAAATACGTTACTCCTGACGGCACACACAAGAAAAGGCTGATGAAGAAACCCAGAGAGGAATGGGTCGAGATACCGGACGCAACGCCGGCCATCATATCGGAGGAGGACTTTTGGGCGATTCAAGCAAAGCTGGCTCAGAATAAGCAACTGGGCGGTTGCAAGAACGCTAAGACGAAGTACCTGTGGGCTGGTCACCTCTTCTGCTACTTTGACAAGAGGCGATACAGGGGCAAGCGAACGACCACGTATAACAAGGGGATTCCAGTCGTCTATGAATACTATGAGTGTCCGTGTAAGAATAACATAGTGTCAGCTGTAAAGTGCTCCAACCGCAGGTGGAGGCGGGAGGAGCTAGACCAATTGCTCTGGGACAAAGTAGAGGCTCTGCTGGCCCAACCTGAGGTGGTTCTGGCTGGTCTCAAAGCTGTAGAGGCCGACTTGGCACAAGCAGACCATTTCGAGCAGGAATTAGCCGATGTTGAAGCAAGGCTGAAGGAACTGGATGAACAGCAAAAGAAGTTATTAAAACAATCGTTAATGGGATTCCCGGGAGAGCTTGTCATTGAGGAAAACCAGAAAATCAACTGTGACCGTGCCGTGATCCTGCAACGCAAGGCTGAACTAGAATCTATAATAGATCAGGCTCAGCGGGCCATGGTGGATATGGACCGTATCAAGCTGGTCTGTGAGATTGTTACTCGGAACCTTGGTAGTCTGACCTATGAGGCCAAACGGCTTGCACTAGAGGCACTCGACATCAAGGTCTGGATTAAGAAGGACGAGCTAACAATGGAGGGCTCGATTCCAATGCCTGATGATTTGTCGAATCTAACCGTAACATCAAGATGTTCCGGATAGGGAAGGGGAAATAGCTTCCCATCCTAGTAATCTCGGTGCCAGGCACCCTTATCCCGCCAGGTGCCAGTGCCCAGGCCCATACAATCATCTACCTTCATCTTATGGTCTCGGCCAGCTTGGCCTCTATGGCCCGCCTGGTCATGGCACCGATATTCACCGCTCGGATTACCCCTCCCCTGCCTATGAAGAAACTGGTGGGGATGGCGGTGATATTGTAATTCTCCGCCATCACTCCTAAGGTGTCGAGGACGAAGGTCCAACTCCACCTTGCTGAAAACTGAAGCACCACCTTCTCTTAGTGAGCAGACACCGGGATTAAAGGCCCGTATGTACCCGCCTTTAATATGGCATATTTGAGAGCAAAAGCACCTATCATTTCGCTAATGATGGCTATAATTAACAATGGGGCGGATGTCGCGCCAGCAATATGGGTGAACCAGGAAATGACTACGGGTAGAATTATGCCGCATAAAATAACCCCCACCCACATTATCGGAGCCAGATTGCCATGAATTAACCTTATTACCGATTGCCTGCCAGCTGACCCTATGTAGGTGGCGCTCCACAGGTAAATGGCAATAAGCGCTGCAGTGGTGATAAGTAGGGTACGGCTGATAGCTTCGGCGGCCAGGACATCAATGTTGCCCCCAAACACGCTTGCCGCTATGACCAGGGCAAGGCCATCCAAAACTCCCGTGAGAACAAATAGCAGTGGCAATAAAGCTGAGTTCCAGAGCTGGATGCCGTTAACATAATTCATGACAAAGCCGGTGTACATGGCTACCAGAAGTGCCATTATACCGGCTAAGACCATAAAGACGGCTTCGCCGGTGGTGCCCGGCAGCCACCAGGAATATGCTAGCTGTACGGCACCGAAAACAATGAACAGGAGCATAAAGATGAATCCCCTGGCCATCCATGAGGTCTGTGGCTTGAGCAGCATCCGCCAGAACCTCATTGGTTTACCGAGATAGGCCAGGTGGAAGCCCCCCTTTAAGGCAATGACAATTAACCAGCCGAGAACCATCCCCCAAACGCTATTGAAATATAGAGCCACCAGGTAAAGGCCGGCGCCTATCCCGCCGAAAACCTCCGCCAGCCACATAAGAATACCTCTTCCCTCTATCCACTCCGTTTGTGGCGTATATTTTACCATCCATTCGTATGGCTTCATTTTCTATCCTCCATTCGTTAAATCAGCGGATGATGTAGTATACGGAAGGGTCCGTCCCATATTCGGTATGGAGTTGCTGTCCCTTCCTATGCTTGATTAGTGTCGAGATCTCGCTATCGGGGTCATCGAGGTCACCGAAGGTCCTGGCTTTAGGCGGGCAGGCATTGACACATACCGGGGTTGCCTCACGGTCCGCTCCTGGTATCAAACCTTTAGCCAGCCCCTGGTCAATCCTTTCCATACAGAAATTGCATTTTACCACCGTTCCCGGTTGTAGAGGATATAATTCTTGGCCGATAAGCTCGAGCTCGGTCAGTCCCTGACCGGGGAAATACTCTTTTTTGCCATTGCTATAGTAGGTGCGTTGCTGGTACGGGCAAGCTATCAGGCAATAGCGGCAGCCAACGCACTCGTCGTAATTTATGCTTACCAGGCCATCTTCTCGCTTGGAGGTAGCTCCGGTAGGACAGGCTTTAACGCAGGCGGCTTCGTCACAGTGATTACAGAGAACCGGGTACAGTTGTTTGGTTACGGTAGGGTACTTCCCGGTTTCACCGACAACCAACCTGTTCCAGAAGATATTGGGCGGCAAGAAATGGTCCTGCTTGCAGGATACCATGCAGGCGTAGCAGCCGACGCATTTACGCAGGTCTATTACCATCCCCCATCTAGTCATCTTCAGCTCCTTTCAACCTTTCTCACCTTGACCCTGACGCAGTTTTCGGGTGTTAAGACAATCGGGTCAACCTTCTGTAAATTAAACGAAAGCAGGGTATTAAAGTTGGTGCCCTTACCATGAGCAATGGGCATACCCTTGCCCCAGTGACCGCTACAGGCAGCCATGCCCATTGTCAGAGGATGCTGCCCCTCCATTGTTTTAACCGTACCGCTAACCTTGTAGCCCATCGGGGACTCCACTTCGATTACATCGCCATCATTGATGCCCTTGCTTTTGGCGGTATCCCGGTTCATGGTAATGTTGTAGGTATAGGGATTCATCAGGCTGGCTTCATCGAGCCAGGGTTGTTCCATAGTATGGGAACCGGTGTGCAGTGTATCCCGGTAGGAATAGCAATACAGGTCGTATTCCGGAATGTCCTCGGCGTGTATCGTGCAGGGGAACCACGAGGTCAACGGAGTGTACTGGTTAAGATCAACATCTATACCAATCTCCTTAGTTATTTCCTCCATCTTGTCACGGATGTCCAGGAGAAACTCAGAATAGATGGGCACCCGGCAATCGACAAAATACCGCCAGTATGCCTCCTCTACCTTCTTGGGCCAGGAAACGAAGCCATGTTCCTTAAACCAGTCCCAGTCATGCTCGGGACCAAAGAGAGTCTTGACTACGCGGTCGCATACCAGCTCCGTGGTTAAATCCTCTCCCGGTTCTATCTTGTATTCATCGGCTATGTTATACACCGTATTGAGGGTATCGTACAGTCTTTCTGTCAGCCCCATTCGTTTGGCTACTTCCCACATGACCACGGCGATGTTTCTTCGGCTGTATTGCGGTTCCACCACTGGCTGCATTATGTGGAAATACCAGTCCTCCATGCCGTAGGGATAATTAAAGTTGCAGCCTATACTCTCAGCAAAGTTAGACTCCTCTAAGAAGCAGGTATCCGGCAGTAATATATCAGCAAAGCCCTCCGCCAGTTCACTTGAAAACAGTTCAAAAACAACGGTAAAAGGTATCTCCTTGTAGGCTTCTTCGGCTACCTGCGGGTTGGCTAAGCTCATGATGGTATTGCAGCCCCAGGAGACCAGCATCTCAATGCGATAGTCCACCTGGTTTTTTGCCCACAACTCTTCTCTATCCTCCGCAGTGGGCACAAACGTCTGTAGCGCCATGGAAAAAATATCGGTCATGGTGAGATGGTGGTGGTTCTCCGGCATGTGAACCGGCCAGGGCCCATCGCGCTTTATTATCGGCCCGGAGGCACCGAAGTGATGGAATTCCAGGAGGCCATCTTTCCCCATTTCTAACGGTAGTTCGAGTTTACCCGTATCCGGGTAGCCCAGACCTCTGGCTGGCCAGCCCACCGTACCGCCGGGGACATCGCAGCTGCCAACTATCAGATTGAGCAGGGCTACGGCATAGCAGGTATGGTAGGAGTTTTCGTGGCCCTGGCCACCCCGAAAGACGATGGCTGAGGCAGGCCGGAAGGGTAGCTGATGCCCATCAATAGTAACGGTGCTGCCCACCTGGGCCGCCTGGGCAAACTCCGTAGCCAGTCTGCGTATAGTGTCCGCCGGAATGGTACTTATTTCAGAAGCCATCTCCGGGGTATACTGTTTAAGGTGTTCCTTTAATAACTGGAAGGCTGGCTGGCATTTGACCCCGTTAACCTCAAATTCTCCTTCCAGAGCATAGTCGATGGTGCAGGCCGTGGCGTAGTCAGGGATGCTCTTGGCGTCGTAGACTACGGCTTCCCCCTGGCTGTTATCCCATACCAGGGGCTTATCGGTTTTCTCGTCTCGCACGTATCTCCCGTCCGATTTAATGAGGTAGGTAGAATTGGTTTTTGTTTTCAGAAAGACCTCGTCCCATATTCCCAGTTCGTTAACGATTACGTTGCACATAGCCAGGGCGGCCGCCAGGTCCGTCCCTGGTATTAGGGGAACCCACTCGTCGGCTTTGCCGGAATTAAAGTTACACTGTGGGTCAAAGACCACCGTCTTCATGCCACGGACTCTAGCCTGGGCGGCTCGCCTCATGCACATGTTACTGGAATGCCCCGAACCCGTACCCTTGTTGGAACCAAAGAACATGGCATAATTGCACCGCTCAAACTCAGGGACTATTGACCACGAGGCCCATATCAAACCGCCTATCTCATGCGCTCCCTGACCGCAGAACAGTCCGCCGCCGCCGGCTGAGAAGTATGGTCCGGCATGGCCGCCGAAGTAGCGTTGCTCCTTAACATCGCCGAAAAGTCGCTTAAAGGCAAAGAGGGTGCCATTCTGTCCCGCGCGAGATGTGGTGTACTGCATCTGGAGCTTCCTGGGGTCGTCATCAAGAACCTTCTTCATCTTGTCGGCGATTTCGGTAAGGGCTTCCTCCCAGGAAATCTCCTTCCACCCGGGGTCAACGTATAAACCCTTTTCCGGATTTGTTCTCCGCAGTGGTACCTTTAGTCGGTTGGGATCATAAAGCACCTGTAAGGCAGCCAGCCCCTTGGCACAAAGGCCACCGCGACTTCCCATATCGGAATCAGGTTCTCCCTCTATTTTCACCGCCACTCCGTTTACCCGGCGAACACGTATAGCACAATCGGCGTAACACCGGGCACACTGAGTGCGAATCCAGACATCCTCCTGAATCTCCGGTTTTTTACTCATCTCACTCCTCTCATGCTTGATTTCCGTAACTGGCACTCCATTGCAGTCGTTTCCATCCTTCATCCACCTTCCCCTGGAATTCGGCAATTTCTTCTGAGGTCAGGTGGCGGTAGCGACCCTGGATTTTAAAATACTCTTCTACCGGTATCCCCTCCGGTTGTTTGTTTATGGTGATGTGTGTTCCGTTTTCGATTTCCAGCAGCGGGAATATCCTGGTCTCTACGGCCAGGCGTGAGGCTTCAACCGTAAACTCGGAACGGTACAGCCATCCGGTAACACAGGGAGTAAGTATAAGGAGAAACCTGAAGCCGGTGATATCCTTGGCTTTGCGCACTTTCCTCATCAGGTCGTCGGGATAGGCGATGGTTGCCGTAGCCAGATAGGGGATACCGTGAGCCGCCATGATGGAGATGATGTCTTTTTTATTTTCCATCTTGGCAACTGGTGGGATAGTGGTGACGGTTCTGGCTCCCCAGGGCGTGGCCGAGCTTCTCTGAGCTCCGGTATTGCCATATAGCTCGTTATCGTAGCACACGTAGATGATATCTTCGTTTCTCTCAGCGATGGCGGATAGACCCCCAAAACCGATGTCGTAGGTGCCTCCGTCCCCAACGCAGGCTACTACCTCAGTCTCGGTATCACCCCGGATAACCAGGGCGGTTTTCAGTCCACCGGCACAGATTGCCGCTGAACCGAGGGGCGTGGACAATACGGGGATGTTTTCCCCCTTATCTCTAAAAATACGCTTGGGATAACTGCCGATGATGCTACCGCACCCCGGTGGGATGACCAGGATAACCTTGCTCCCCAGGGCTTTCAGAAGGCCCCTCATTGCCAGGGGCATACCACAGCCCGGGCAGGCGGTATGAGGCGGTTGCACATATTCCTCGTTAATATATTTTAATGGAGCGTTTATCGTATTCATCACTCTCCCTCTTTTCTGGTAGTCCAAGCCATATTACATCCTGCTCAGGCGGTTCCTCTTGTAGGGTGAACAGGATGGCTTTTTCGACGAGTTTGGCCGTAATATCGTGCCCGCCTAAACCGGAAACGAATCCGTATACCGGAACCGCCCGCTGCTCCGCACTGAGGGCCCACTTAATCTCCTGGCAGAAAACACCTCCCTGTCCCGGTATCATATCTCGCTCGATAACGGCTACTTTTTTTCTTCCGGCCAGGGCTTTTCTTACCAGTTCCTTAGGGAAAGGACGGAACATCTTCAGCTTAACCAGGCCAACTTTATGTCCCTGCTCCCGTAGAATATTAATCACGTGGCGGCAGGTTCCCACGGCGCTACCCGAGCACACCACCACTACATCGGCATCATCCGCTTTATATTCTTCCACCGGCAGGTACGCCCGCCCGAATATTTCTTTATATTCATCATTGGCTCTGAGCACCGCGTCCAGGCATTGACTCTGCAGTTTGTGCAGCACGTAACGGCTTTCAAAAAATTCGTCAGTGCTGTAACTGTCCGGCTCCGGCGCTGACTTGTCCCACAATTTATATCTGTTAGCGGTGACTTTACCAGCGGGAAAATCGGGTTCATAAGGTGGCAGGTACCGGTCTACCATTGCCTGGTCAGGAATCTCCGTGCTCTCGGCGACATAGGAGAGATAGACTCCGTCCAGGCAAACCATTGCGGGCAAACCTATTGACTCGGACACGCGATATGTCTGGATTACAGTGTCGATGACTTCCTGATTGTTTTCACAGTAAAACTGCATCCACCCGGTGTCCCGCTGGGACAGACTATCGCTCTGGTCGCTGGTCAGGTTCCACGGGGCAGCTATAGGCCGGTTGACGTTAACCATCACAATCGGCAAGCGCGCCCCGGCGGCCCAGTGTAGCCCTTCGTGCATCCAGGCTAAACCCTGTGAGCCGGTAGCGGTAAATACCCTTACGCCGCCTGATGAAGCTCCTATCACATAGCCGATGGCATCCATCTCCGATTCCACGTTTATAAATTTACCTTTCAGGAGGCCCTGGGAGTGAAATTCGGCCATTAGTTCCACCACCCGGCTCTGGGGAGTAATAGGGTAGGCGCAAACCACGGCGGGACGGGACAGTAATGCCCCGTAGGCGGCGGCCTCATTACCGGTTATGACTTTATTCATGAGCCATCCTCCCAGAATACTGCACTGCGGGGGCACTCCTTAATACATATGCCGCAGCTCTTACATATAGTGCGGTCGATAATTAATGAGCCCGTCTCTTCATCCAGTGAAATAGCGATGTCCGGGCAGAAGACATAGCAGTTCTCGCACAGGTTACAATTGCCACAGTGGAAACATCTTTCGGCTTCCGTTATGGCTGCCTCCCGGGGCAACCCCGGATTGACTTCTCTAAAATCTGAAACACGGTTGCTTACAGGTATGTGGCTTGCTTTAGCCCGTGGTGACCTGGAGAAGTAGTTTATATTCAGGTCGGCCAAGGTGACCAG
>JAHJRU010000030.1 GCA_018830745.1 Chloroflexota bacterium | reverse complement strand
TTGCCCTGCACCAGGTTGGACAGGGTTGAAGTCAGGAAGTTAGCTTAGAGGTGAATCATTATGAATCTGAGTGATATGAGGACAATAGTCCGGCGTGACCTGCACGATGAAGATGCCAGTGACTATCGCTGGACCAATGATGAACTGGATAGGCACATCGCCCATGCGGTTAACGAGTTCTCCGAGGCGGTACCGCTAGAGCAGAAGGCGACCAAGGCTACCACCGCCGATTCCAGGGAACTTGACATCTCCACCCTGTCGGACAGGATTATGGTGGCGGTGATTGAGTACCCGGTGGATAAATTTCCAAAGGTATACCAGAGGTTCTCGCTCTGGGGTGATACGCTCACCCTCCTGGGTGATGAGGTGCCCGACGGTTCCAATGCCTACATCTATTACGGTAAACTGCATACTCTTGGCGTTTCTTCATCTACTATTCCTCAGCAGTTTGAGGACCTGGTTGCCGTGGGCGCTGAGGGATATGCCGCTGCCGAATGGGCGGCTTATGCCACTAACCGGGTTAATGTTGGTGGCAGGGCAACTTCGGAGGAATTTCTCCGCTGGGGCCGGGAGAAACAACGCGCTTTTCGGGAAGAACTCCGGCGGCTGGGGAGGCGAAACCGGGTGAGGATAAGCCAGCTTTATCGGCCATACTATCCCCTGGTGTCAAAGACAACCGACTACGGACCATAGTCGAAGCGAGGCGAAGCGATGCGGAATTTATCCGGGACACTGCTGGCTGCTCAAAGAGAAGCTTCTCATGTTCCCTATGTAAAGATTGAAGCCGAAAACACCGTCTATGGCGCGGTACGGTATGAGTGGGCCAGGTTATATACCGGTTCGGAGGATGACTACTTTCATGCGGTTACCATGCCTGCGGACGGTTCCATGACCCGGGTCAGGGTGACTCCCCCGAGTGATAGCCGAAAGCTGTATCGGCAGCGGGTGGCTAGCCCTGGCCCGGCCTCTGATTTCAGCCAGTGGACTTACTGCAATCAGTATAACGTCGTTATCGTCGCTGCCTGCTCCCTGGCAGCCGAGGTATCCATTTTCTGGATAGCCAGCGACAGGAAAATCTATCATATGAAGAGCACAGACTACGGCGCTACCTGGGGTAGCCCGGTGCATCTGGCTTATACCCCCACCACGGCGATAAACGGGATTTCGGCGGCTTATAAAGGTAACGGGGATATTGCCCTTTTCTTTGCTGACCAGTCAACCCTCTATGTTATGAAGCGCATCAGCGGTAGCTGGCAGGATAAGGTTGCCTGGGATAAGTCCACCGGTGATTTATCCGGTGTGGCTACGGTGTATGACGGCGACTGGGACCTGCTGGTCACCGGCAAGGATTCCAACGATAACTATAAGCTCTGGTCGCTGGTTTATGGTGATGGTGGTGATGTCTCTGCCGGCGGCTGGTCAGCCTTGAAGGAGCTTGCTTCGGCACCATCAGGTGGCGATTTTGAATACCACCGTGTATTTTCGGATAAACCGGATGTCTGCCGCGCGTTCTTGATAGAGAAATTCACCGGCACCGATGCTTATAATCGGCCCTTTTGGTCTTATTCCGTGCCGAATGCCAGCTTTCTTGACGGTCTGTGGCATGAGCCGGTGCCGTTTAACCTGTCCATTGAATACGGTCTGGCGATAGCTCATTATGGTGATTATTGCTGGTTGTCATCTCCCGACGGTGTGTGGCGGGCTAAGCTAACCGTAGAGAGCCTTGATTTAACCAATGACGTGCTTTCAGTCAGAGAGGAACTGAAGGGCTATAGTGGGCGGCTGACTGTTGAACTGAGGAATGATGACGGCCGTTATGCTTCACCGGGCAGTGGCGGTCTTTCAGTGCTCAACCTGGGCTGCCAGCTGGACTTTAGTCCGGGCTACCACACTTCATCGGGAGATGAATCAAGCTCCGGACCGGGCTTTATTCTCGATTCCTGGGAGCATACCAGCGCTGGCGGACAGGCGGCTCTGATACTCCATGCTTCCGATGGGTGGGATTTGGTCAAGGGCTGGATTGCCCGCCATCAGTTCCGCTGGAACAAGGACACTAATGAGATGTGTGTCAAAGATATCCTGGCTTTTATTCTGGCCAGGCTCGGCTTGAAACTTGAGGTGAAGTCCCAGTCATCGGTTATGACCGGTTACTACCCGGACTTTACCATCAACCCCAATAACCGTGGCGATGCGGTCATTAGCCAGTTGCTTACCTTTGTTCCGGATGTCCTGTTCATCGAGGGTGGTAAAGTCTATGTGGTGAACCCGCAGTCTTCGGACAGCTCCGTCTACAGTTATGGCGCCAGCCATTCTTTGTTTGAAGGAAAATATCAGCATGGAGCCTGGGAAAACAACCGTATTGAGGTTGAGGGATATGACACCGTAAGTGGCGGGCCAATCATTGTAAACGCTTTCGCCTGGAGTGAGATAGACCGGGTGGACGACAGGCTGAGGCGGGTGAGAGACAGGAACCTGGATAGCGTGGCTAAAGCCCAGGATCGTGGGGATGCCTTTTTACGGGAGGCAGAGATTGAATCAGCCGGCGGCGGCATCCGCGTCCCGATTAATTGTGGTCAACAGCTGTGCGATGTTATTGACATAACGGATAGCCGGGCCGGGCTTGAGGCAGAGAAAAAGAGAGTCCTGGGAATCACCCTCGTCTTTAATCCGGGGTCTGCCCGCTATGAACAGTGGTTGGCTCTGGGGACGGTATAGAGATGTTAGCTTGGAGGCGGTTATGAAGTTGAGAAGGGCGATATTAAAGACCTTTAACTCGGGCAATTACACCGCCACAGTTCAGCTTGGCGGAAGCTATAAGGTCTATCTGGAAGACATTACGGTAGCGAGGAATTTGCCCTCGGTAGAGATGGTTAGCGGACGTAAGGTGGCGGTGGTATTCTTTGATGAGCACAACGCCAGGGAAGCGGTGGTGGTGGCGGTGTACACCTAGGTTAGCCGGCTATGATGTTATTCTCTTCGTTATCATCCAGCTTAAGGTTTTTGATGCATCCCGGTGGGAAGCTCTTAGGTTTGGTGGCCTTTGGTGTTGGAGGAGTTTGTACTGGATGAGTTTCCTCCTGGTAAACGGCCACTTCCGGTCTGGCCAGAGCCTGTTCTCTTACGGGTATACCCTGTTCCATAACTTCCATCAGGCGGGTAAGAACCTGGTTCTGGCTAGCCGCACCATTTTTAAGCTCATGAGATGCCTCAGCCAGGCCCTGAATGGCGCTGGTGTGACTCTTCAAGTGTTCGGCGTATTCAGCAATGGCGCCGGCAAACTGTTGCAGCGCCTGCTGGGTAGATGCCATTCCTGCTTCGACCCCCTCTGTTCTCCGCTCCAACACTCGACCCTGCCGTCGGCTTTCCCTGATGACCGGGGCGAATACCCCTTCCTGCACTTTCTTGCGGCCCAGGGAGAGGTCATCCATGTAGAGATAGAGGGTAAGTAAAAACAGACCAATAATAACGAAGATTAAACCCTGCTGGCTCTGGAAGAAGAGCAGCGGAAAGCCGAGATACGGAATCTGCTTGCCTACCTTGCCTCTTACATCGGCATAGCTTGTGGCAAAGGGGTCAGTGCCGGTGTTGTCTCCTTGGGTGCGGAAATGTATCCCATATGGCGTCTTATTTACCTCTAGGACGCGGTGAGCAATCACCGGCGGGTAGTTGTAATAGTCCCGAATCATTGAGGGGACATTGAAAACGATGATGTCATCTATTTTAATTTCTTCGGGCGGTACGTTTTCTATCAGAATGAGGTTGCCGGCATGTAGCGTTGGCTCCATACTAACGCCGAACACGGGCATAAACGGCATTGTTCCTCTGACGGAGAGGAACGCCGCTACACAAGCTATTATGATAATGAGTAGTCCCAGTGCCCGTTTCATATCCTTACCTCGGTAAGACCTCCGCGTAAAATTCGGGAACTACCGTCCACCCCTCTTCCCATTTGTCTGGCTTTTTGCCCTGCAGGCGGTAGCTGCCGCCGACAATGCTGATGGTGGGGTTGCCATTGCCGCCACCTTCCAGGTTGAAAGTGACCATCCCGTTCTCCGGGCTCAGGAGCAAATAGAAGGGCTCGATTTGTGACTCTGTTGAGCCTGTGAGATACAATTTCATATTAAGATACTGGTATGCTTTTATAATATCACCCGTATTGGTGAGGTATACCCTTACCAGCAAGTCGCCGGGATAGCTGGGGTGGGTATCTACCAAGAACAGGTCACCCGTCGGCACCTCGCCGGATATTTTGGGCTCTTCTTTCTTATCACCATCTTCACCATCGTCTTTACCTTTGCCTTTGTCGTCATTGTTCTCTTCCTCGCCGCCCAGAAGTCCGGCGGTGACCGAATACCAGTCCGGTTCATACGAGGCTTTTTGAATCCTGGCTATATCGCCCCCGGCATCGATAACATCGAGCGATGTTGATGTCGTCGTTCCAAACGTGTAGGCATAGGTGCCGGCGGTGAGGACGAAGGCTAGGGCTATGGCTATCAGTAATATTTGCTTCCTGTTCATCTTCTTCAGTTTGCCTTTATATATTTGACGATAATGATTTTCCTTAGGTTTTTACTTTTCCCGCGTAGGGTGGCGGGACTTGCTTGGTGGCTCCCACCACCCTACGAAAAAGTCTAATCTGGATTACCTCTGGAAGACTTCAGCGAAGAAAGACGGAGCGCGGTCGCCGCTGCCCCAGCCGGCATAGACATTGGTGCTATAGAAACCGGTGGGCATCTTGACGGTATAGTTGTCGGCAGCAGCTGCCGGAGCGAACATGTCGACCGAACCGTTCTTCAGGGTAAGCAGGACGAAGTCTTTGGAGTCCACGACATTATCCGCGTTGATGTCTACCTGAACCGTCGTATTTTTGTGATAGAGCTCCAGTTTCATTACCAGGGTACGGTAGACCTTGGATAGTGAGTCGGCATTGGACAGGGAGACAGATAGTCCGAATTGGCCGGGATAGCCAGAGGTGGCGAGGTCTATATCGAACAGAGAAGCATTGCCGCTGATAGCGCCGCGGAAGAAGCCATAGGTGCTCCAGGTGGGTGGCACGGTGATGTTGGCACTGACGCTGGCGAAGTCCGCCACGCCGGCAGTCACTACCAGAGAAGTAGAATCAGTAATAAAGGTGTAGGCGAATACGCCGCTCGTGAGAGCCAGGGCGGCCAGCATAGCCGCAATCAGCATCGGTGCGCGGACCCTTGCCTTGACCACAAAGCATAGCTCGTCACCCTCATCCAGCTTGGAGTCCGCTTCAAGTTGCTTCTTTAGCGGTACCCCGTTTAGAACTGCTTCTGCCCGGCCAGGAATATCGAACTCAACTTCATATTCCTTACGAGCTTCAGCTACTGTTTTGCCTTCCAGGCAGGCTAGTTCTCGGTTGTCACCAAAAATAATTTCGACCATTTTTTTCTCCTTTTTTATTTT
>JAHJRU010000272.1 GCA_018830745.1 Chloroflexota bacterium | reverse complement strand
CGGTAAATATCCTCTACGTCTTCGGAACTGATATTCTCCTTCCGGGCAAGGGCTTTAACGTTGTCCAGAACCACCCGTTCGCGTCCTTTGTCCTCAATCTGATTGCCGTGCTCTCTCTTGTTCTTCCCAACATCTTCGGCAATTCTCAATCTTTCAGCAATAAGCCGAACAATCTGAGCATCGGTCTCATCTATTTTTTTTCTTAAATCGTCAAGATTCATTTCATCACCCTCGGCATCAGTCCGGCTCTCAGAGCCAGGTCACAAAAGGTCACCGCCATCATCGCCTCCACCACCACCACCGCACGGGGCACGATACAGGTATCATGCCGTCCCTTAATCTCCAGCGCGGCGGTTTCCATTGTCTCCAGATTTACCGTTTCCTGACTTTTAGAGATAGAAGGAGTCGGCTTTACGGCTATCCGAACTACAATCGGCATGCCATTGCTTATTCCGCCTAAAATACCGCCGGCGTTGTTAGAAATGGTTATCACCTTACCTTGCTGGATGGAGAAAGGGTCGTTGTTTTCCGATCCTTTCCTGTTGGCAGCCTGAAATCCAGAGCCGAATTCAACGCCTTTAACCGCCGGAATGGCGAAAAGAGCCTTGGACAGCTCTCCCTCCAGGGTATCAAATACCGGCTCTCCCAAGCCAACAGGCACATTGAGCGCTATACCTTCCACTATCCCACCAACACTATCGCCATCTTCCCTGGCTCGTTCAATGACCCTGGTCATCTCTGCGGCAGCAGCCGGGTCAGCACATCTGAGCGGACTGATAGCCGCAACCTCTCTTACTTCACCAACATCCTTGGGTGCTGCGCTTACACCACCTATCTCAATGGTATGCGCCAGAACTTCTATGTCGAGCTGCTCCAGAAGCTTTCTGGCTATCGCCCCGGCCATGACAAAGGAGACGGTAATCCGCCCGGAGAAACGCCCTCCACCCCGGTAGTCGTTAAATCCTCCATATTTCATGAAGGCGGTATAATCGGCATGACCCGGCCTGGGAAGAAAGCGCATCCTTTCATACGCGCTGGAATCTATATCCCTGTTCCTGACCAGCAGGCAGACGGGAGCGCCGGTGGTCTTTCCATCAAAGACGCCGGAGAGTATCTCCACCCTGTCTTCTTCAGCGCGACTGGTGGTGCCTATTATCCGCCCCGGCTTTCTCCTGTCCACCTCGCCCTGGATATCCTTTTCCGATATCGGCAGACCAGCCGGACAGCCGTCTATAATGACCCCCACGACACTGCCGTGGCTCTCGCCAAAGCTGGTTACGGTAAAAAGCTTACCCAGGCTATTACCCATCTATCATCACCTCGCAGCCGATACTCTTCAATACATCCCAGAACTCCGGATAGGTCTTGGAGACGCACTCGGCATGGTTTATAACCGTCTCTCCGGTCATTGAGCCCAGGACGCTGAACGCCATAGCAATACGGTGGTCATCCTTAGGGTCGATGACGGCATCTTTGGGGTTTGAACCGGTGATGACCAGTCTATTTTGTTCTTCGGCTACTTCTATACCCATTCTTTCCAATCCCTCTTTGACCGCCGCCACCCGGTTGGATTCTTTTATCCGGGCGCGAGCTATGCCGCTGAATTCACTGCGTCCATCGGCGGCGCCTGCCAGCACAGCCATGGTGGGCAGCAGGTCTATGCAGTCGGACAAATCGGCTTTTATCGCTTTCAGCCCGTCTTGCCTTACGGTAACTGAATTACCTGACAACTCTATCGATGCACCCATCTCCTTCAAAAAGTCCAGCAATACTCTATCTCCCTGCTGGCTCCGCGGATTCAAGTTGCTAACTTCAACTTCGCCAGATAAAGCCCCAAAAGCCAGAAAGTAAGAGGCCGATGACCAGTCTCCCTCAATCTCAAATCTAGCTGGCTGGTAGTTCTGTTTCCTTACCTTAAATTCCCTGAAGTCAGGTGACGATTCCACTGTTACCCCAAACTGCTCCAGGCATTCCAGGGTCATCAAAAGGTAAGGCTTCGACTCCAGAGGCGTGGTCAATCTGATTTCGACCCCCTCCTCAGCCAGCGGAGCTATGAACAGCAGGGCGGAGACAAACTGCGAGCTTACATCGCCCGGCATCTCGACAAACCCACCCCTTAGCCTGCCACCGTTAACTACTATCGGTGCCACATCACCCTGGCTATGGCAATTCACCCCCAACTGCTGCAGTGCCTCCACCAGAATTTTCACCGGTCTCTTAGCCAGAGAAGGTCCGGTGACCAGTTTACATCGCCCTGGCACCAGCGAGCAAACGGCGCTCATGAACCTCAGCGTAGTGGCTGATTCACCACAGAACAGGTCAACCTCCGGCTGGTGGAATTGCCCGCCGCCGACCAGCCACAAGTCATCTCTTCGCCGAACACGTACCCCGACCTGACTTAATACTTCCACCGCCGCCCGGGTATCATCCGAATCCAGAGGGTTGACTATTTCGCTTTCTCCCTGAGCCAGGGCGGCGCACATCAGGGCGCGAATGGTATAGCTCTTGGAAGAGGGGGCGGTTACTTTTCCCCGGACATGGCTCTTATGAATTGAGGCTTTCATACTCTTTGAATTTGCCTGTTATCAGCTCTACAACTGAATCAATATCAAGTTCTGAGGTCTCAATTATAGCATCAGCGGCACGCTCATAACAGGCTTCCCTGAATTCTAACAGCTCCTGTATAGCCAGGGCAGGGTCGGGCACCTCCAGCAAGGGTCTTATAACACCATCACCACTTGTTCGTTGCAAGATTATGTGTGGGGAGGCGGTGAGGAGGATTACTACGGCTTCCTGCCTCAGCCGGTCGATATTTATCTTGTTCAAT
>JAHJRU010000029.1 GCA_018830745.1 Chloroflexota bacterium | reverse complement strand
AGGCGCCGGTGGATATTGTTAAGGCTAAGACGATAGATGCTTATTCCATAGCCGACGCCGAGATAGTACTGGAGGGATACCTTGAACCGGTGGGAGAGGAGCAAGTATGGGAGAGTGAAGAAGCCGAGAAGCTGGGCAAACAGGCAATGGCACCCTATTTCCCTGAATGGGTAGGTTATCTCGGCCGCTCATGGCTGGTCCGCAAACTGCAGATAACCGCCATGACCCACCGGCAGAACAAGCCAATTTTCTACACGCCTCTGGCCCATTCTCTGGAATACGCCGGGTTTGACATATTAAGGGAAGCCACCTTCTATGAGATGGCGGAGAGGATTGCCCCGGGCATAGTAACTGATGTATTTGTTCCTCTCTATTTCAAATGGGGCAGCGGGGTAATCTTCCAGGTCCGCAAGGAGACGCCGCAGGAGGAAGGATTCCAGCGGAACATACTCTTAGCCGCCCTGGCAGACGCACCGGGGTTGCGACTTGCCATAGCCGTTGATGAGGATGTAAACATATACAACGCCGATGACGTGATGTGGGCCATTGAAAGCAGAGTAGACCCAGACATAGACATAATCACCGGGCCACGCGGTATGCGCGGTATAGCTGCCCAGCCTATGGAGGAAAGGCAACGCGGCATCGGCGGCTGGGAAGGCGGTATGGCGCTTGACGCCACCAAACCGTACAACACAGCCTGGAAATTTGAACGACCCAGCTATCCCGTTGATAAAGTAGACCTTACCAGATGGTTTACCGCCGAGCAACTGGCGGCTATCCGAGCCCAGCAGTCTGATTACGCCCGAACTCTGGCGGAAAAAGGCTGGTAATCAGCTGGATAAGCACGAGATGGCTTCAGACCAGATGAAACCGGAGGCGATGCTCCCTCCCTATCGTGTCCTGGACCTCACCGACGAAAAGGGATTCCTGTGTGGCCGTATACTTGGCGACCTGGGAGCAGACGTCATTAAGGTGGAGAAACCGGGGGGAGACGCCTCAAGAAACATCGGTCCTTTCTACCACAACGATAAAAATCCCGAGAAAAGCCTCTACTGGTGGGCTTATAACTGCAATAAAAGGGGCATCACCTTAGATATCGAGACGGAAGACGGCCAGGCCATCTTCAAGAAACTGGTAAAAAAAAGTGATGTCATTATCGAATCTCACCCCCCCGGATACATGGATAGAATAGGATTAGGCTATATCAGCTTGAGCGAGGTCAATCCCCGGATAATAATGACGTCAATCACGCCTTTCGGACAAACCGGCCCGTATAAGGACTTCGAGAGCTCGGACCTTACCCTTTGGGCTATGGGTGGCTTGATGTTCTATTGCGGTGACCAGGATAGAGCCCCGGTTACCATCAGCTTCCCCCAAGCCTGCCTCCATGCCGGCGGCGCGGCGGCGCAGGGAACCATGATTGCCCTGTACCATCAACAACTAAGCGGAGAGGGCCAGCACGTCGACGTGTCCGTGCTCCAGTCACTGGTGAGCAACCTGATGCACATACGTTCGTTCTGGGAGCTAAACCGAGCGGAGCTTCATCGGGCGGGGCAATTCCGCGTTGACATCTGGGGAACCGGAGCATTAGCCAGAATGGTCTGGCCCTGCCAGGACGGCTATGTGATGTTCTCTATCATGGGTGGACCCACCGGCGCATCAAGCAACCGCGCACTGGTAAAGTGGATGGAAGATGAAGGGATGACGCTCGACGATATTAAAAGGAACTGGGAAGCCCTGGATATGCACACGGCGACACAGGAAGAATTCGACCAAATGCAGCGACCGATTGCTGAGTTTTTCCGGCAACACACCCAGGCCGAGCTTTACGAAGGTGCGCTCAAGCGAGGGATAATGTTTTGCCCCGTCAACACCGTCAAGGAAATAGCCAGAGACCCCCAACTCAAGGAGAGAGGCTTCTGGCAACAGGTAGAGCACCCGGAATTAGCCACCGATATTGAATATCCGGGGAGCTTTATCAGGTCAGCGGCTGGCTCTGATATCAGACGCCGCGCTCCCCTTATCGGCGAGCATAACATTGATATTTACAGCCAGGAACTGGGCTTCAGCCAGGCGGAAATTGCCAGCCTGAATCAGGCCGGAGTCATTTAGGTTGTGAGACTATGAAGCAAGCATTCGATGGTATAAAGGTGGCTGACTTCAGCTGGTCGGTGGCGGGGCCGATAGTTACCAAGTGCCTCGCCGACCATGGAGCCGATGTAGTACGCATTGAAACCACCACTCATCTCGACGCCATTAGAAGCACGAGACCCTACAAGGACGACGTGCCGGGCATGAACCGCGCCGGATTCTACGCCGCCTACAATGATAACAAGTATGGCATTTCGCTTAACCTGAGACACCCCAAAGCCGTGGAAGTAGCTAAAAGAATCGCCGCCTGGGCTGATATTGTCGCCGAAAGCTATATCCCGGGGACAATGGAGCGGTGGGGACTGGGCTACGATGAATTGCGCCAGATTAATCCGTCCGTTATCATGTTCAGCACCAGCAACCAGGGACAATACGGACCTCACGCCCATCAGCGAGGATTCGGTTATCATCTGACATCCATAGCCGGCTTTGTCCATCTCACCGGTTGGCAGGATAGAGGCCCAACCCAGATTAGCGTCGCCTACACCGATATTGTTTCCCACCATTTTGCCGTTTCAACTCTAATAGCCGCCCTTGATTATCGACGCCGGACGGGCAAGGGGCAGCACGTAGACATCTCCCAGTACGAAGCCAGCCTGCAATTCATATCGCCGCTTTTACTTGATTTTACAGTGAACAACCATGTAACCGGCAGAGAAGGTAACCGCAGTGAATACGCCGCCCCCCATGGTGT
>JAHJRU010000271.1 GCA_018830745.1 Chloroflexota bacterium | reverse complement strand
TCACCCCGGCCAATTTGCTCCGAGACGGTGGCCACCTTCCGCCGACAGAGTGGCCAACTTGCTCCGTGACGCCGGCCAATTTGCTCCGAAATACGCAACAGATACACCTATTTCTGCCAGCAGCAATTGCTTCTCAGCGGTAAATAAGTTACAATATGAGCACATCATTTTTAACTGGAGATTTAGCCATGAAACAAAAAACTTTAGCCAGAATAGTTGCCATTGTTTTACTTTCTGCTTTGCCTTTCGTAGCTTCGTGTGGAGCGGGAACACCAGCACCCCAACCGAGCCCGGAACCGACACCACCACCCAAAAAGGAGACCTACCCCGCGCCGCCATCAATGATGCTTGATACCAGCAAAAATTACACCGCCATTATTGAAACGGGAAAAGGAAATTTAGTGCTGGAGCTGTTCGCCAAAGATGCGCCGATAACAGTTAATAACTTCGTCTTTCTGTCTCGCGAGGGATTCTACGACGGCTCAACCTTCCACCGGGTTATACCGGGCTTCATGGCGCAGGGGGGAGACCCCACCGGAACGGGAATGGGCAATGCCGGCTACCGCTTCGAGGATGAATTTACCACCCATAAACACGAAGTAGGGGCGCTCTCTATGGCAAATGCCGGCCCCGATACTAATGGCTCCCAGTTCTTCATCACCTACGTTCCGGTGTACCAGCTTGACGGTAAGCACAGCGTCTTCGGACAGTTAACCAACGGCATGGATGTGCTGAAGAAACTCACTCCAAGAGACCCGAGTCAGAACCCGAACTTCGTGGGCGATAAGGTAATACGCATAACCATTGAGGAAAAATAACCCGCCACTAGAATGGCATACCCAGCCACCTTAGTAGACTGCCCAGTCCCCAAAAGCCGGCATAAACTACGGTCATGCCTTTAATCGTTTTACCTACAAAGCAGATAATAAAGTATTTCCTTACACCGAACCTTGTAGCGCCAGCAGCCAGGGCCGCTGGATAAAAAAATGGATTAATCACCGCTGAGAGCAGAAACAACGTCAATGAACCCCGCCGCTCCATTAGACTCATCAGTCGCTCGTAAGCAGACTGGATTCTGCCGTGTCTTGAGTTCATCAGGGCTGTTCCTCCACCATGACCCGTCATATAGATGGTTAGTGCCCCAAGAGTCTCACCCAGACCGGCAGCCATGCCAACTAACCACGTATATTTCATCACCACACCCAGGGCAAACACTACTGCCAGCATAGGCACCGGGATAAGAATAGTGGCACCCCCTAAAATACTGATAAGAAAAGCTCCCAGGTAGCCCCAATGTTGAAGCTCCTGCCCAGTCCACCGGAGATACACCACGGCCACCGCCGTGGCTATGGTCAGGACTACCCCCAGAATACCTACCCAGTATCCCCAGCGTCCGGTTCCGCTTCTCGCCTGGTTCTTTCCTTCAGTTGAAGACACGTTCTCCCCTCTCCTTTTAGTCAACTACCGCTAATACTATAATTACCAAGCGACGGTCATAACTATGCCGTTGCTTCAGCTGCCACCCGGGCAGTAAAAGTCAGTTCATCGTCAACCAGGTCTACAATGACCGTATCACTTTCCTTGAATTCGCCGCGCAACACCCTGGTGGACAGGGGATTCTCCACATAGCGTTCCACTGCCCGCCTCAGCGGTCGTGCCCCGTAAATTGGGTCGAACCCGGCGTTAGCCAGCCACGACTTGGCTGCCTCCGTTATTTCGAGCCCCAGCTTACGCTCACCCAGACGGTCTTCCAGATCTTCAACCATTAAATCCACAATCTGACGGAGATGCTCTCCGGTCAACTCATGGAAGACTATTGTCTCATCCAGCCGATTGAGGAATTCGGGACGGAAGGTCTTCTTTACCTCATCCATGACCTTCTCCTTCATGCTTTCGTAAGCCTGCTGGTCTGTCTTAGCTTCATCAGCCTGGGGAGCAAAACCTATGCTCATTTTGCGCTTGATTAACTGGGCACCGACATTACTGGTCATGATGACAACCGTATTCTTAAAATCTACGGTCCGTCCATGCCCATCGGTCAACCGCCCATCATCAAGAAGCTGAAGCAAGGTATTGAAGACATCAGGATGCGCCTTTTCGATTTCATCCAGCAGCAATACGCGGTAGGGGCGCCGCCTGACCGCTTCAGTAAGCTGTCCCCCTTCCTCATAGCCCACATAGCCCGGTGGGGCTCCAATTAGACGTGATACTGTGTGCCGCTCCTGATACTCGGACATATCCAGACGCACCATGGCGTTCTCGTCGTCGAAGAGGAAATGGGCTAGGGTGCGAGCCAGCTCTGTTTTACCCACACCGGTCGGTCCCAGGAACATAAAGCTTCCGATGGGACGCCTGGGGTCCTTGAGCCCGGCCCGGCTTCGGCGGATAGCCTCACTTATAGCCACCACCGCTTCTTCCTGATTTATCAGCCTCTCGTGAATCCTGTCCTCCATGTGGACCAGCTTCTCAGCTTCGCCCTCCAGCATCTGGGATACGGGGATACCAGTCCAGATGGCAATGAGATGAGCAATATCCTCCATCTCCACGGCGCCGCTGATTTTCTCCTGTTGCTGCCAGTTACTTCTGGCTTTATTATACTCTTCCTCCAGGCGTATCCGCTCTGACTTTAACTGAGCGGCCTGCTCATAGTCGTGCCGTTGCGATGCTGCCTCTTCCTCATTGCCCAACTGCTTGAGCTGCTGCCCCAGGGACTTGACCTCCGGTGGAGCGCTTTCCGCATCAATGCGCAGCTTACTGGCGGCTTCATCAATGAGGTCAATAGCCTTGTCCGGTAAATGCCTGTCTGAGATATATCGCTGACCCAGTTTAGCCGCCGCCTCCAGAGCCTCGTCGCTGATTTGAATCTTATGGTGCGCTTCATACCGTGGGCGCAGACCGCGAAGTATCTCTATGGTGGCCTCAACGGTTGGTTCGCCAACAAACACCGGTTGAAATCGACGCTCCAGAGCCTTGTCCTTCTCAATATACTTGCGGTATTCGTCCAGCGTGGTGGCTCCAATACACTGTAATTCACCGTGAGCCAGCGCCGGCTTAAGCATATTGCTGGCATCGATAGAGCCCTCCGCAGCGCCAGCCCCAACCACGGTGTGAATCTCATCAATGAACAGAATAACCTCACCCTCTGACTGACGAACCTCATCCATCACCGCCTTGAGTCGCTCTTCAAACTCACCGCGGAATTTACTGCCCGCCACCAGAGCCCCCATATCAAGCGCCATTACCCGGTGTCCCTTGAGGGAGTCCGGGACATCTTCCGCTACTATTTTCTGAGCCAGTCCCTCAGCGATAGCCGTTTTGCCTACCCCAGCCTCGCCTACAATCACCGGATTGTTCTTGGTCCGACGTGAAAGAACCTGCATCACCCGTTTAATCTCATCTTCCCGCCCGATAACCGGGTCAAGCTTACCCTGACGAGCAAACTCGGTGAGGTCGCGGCTATATTTCTCTAAAGAGCGATACTTGCTCTCCGCCCGCGCATCGGTAACACGGTGCCCGCCGCGAACCTTCTGTAAAGCGCGATACACCTTCTCCCGGTCAACACCAAAGTTATTAAGAATTAGCGCCGCCTCATCTTTGTCATCCGCACATATGGAAATAAGCATGTGCTCAGTCCCAATAAACTCATCTTTAAGTCTCTTTGCCTCAGCAGTTGCGCCTTGCATGACCCGCTGGATACGAGGCGTGGCATATACCTGGACTCCCTCGTGAGCGAGCCTGGGGCTCTTCTCCAAAACCGCCTCTACCTCCTGCCTTACCGCATCTATATCAGCTCCCAGCTCCTTCAAAACATCGCTCACCAGTCCTTGTTCCTGCCGAAGCAAGGCCAGCAGGACATGCTCCACATCCCACTGGCTATGCCGATACTCCCGAACTAACTCTTGAGACGCAGATAGTGCCTCCTGCGCTTGCTCGGTAAAATTCTCCTGCCTCATTCTGGCCCACCTCCATTTGCCAAAGACCCCTCAGCGGATTTATGGGGAGTCTTCCCAGCACCTATCTAACAAATATACCTTATCTAATTAGCAACGCCGTTTTTAACTTTTTACCTTGGTTTCTTCCTCAGCCTTAAGTTTATCCCGGTAATCGGTTACTCTATAGTCTTCCGGCCCTTCACACGCCATATTTCGGCCGGCTTTCTTGGACCTCTTTTTTAGCGCACTCAGTATGTCCTTGGTGGGGCTCTCCACATACTTTCGGTAACCGGTGCACCTGGTTGACCAGTCCTTATTAACCAGAACGGTTACGTCCTCATCCACCGCATCACAGTAAATCGTGGTTGCTGTTACCTGCCAATCCGATGTTGTCAATGCAAGCCTCCTTGTCTGTTTATTTCTGACAGCTATATTACCATAGAGAGTGTCTAAACTAAAGACCTACTTCCTTGTTCTCCCCAGTTTTATCTCCAGCTCCTCCACCCGCTCCTGCAGCGTCGACACGCGGTCAATCATGCGTAAAATAACCTCTATTCCAGCCAGGTTGACTCCCATATCTTCCGTCAAGGTTTTTACCTGGCGAAGCCGGGCAATATCTCTTTCCGAATACAGACGGATATTACCCCGGGACCGCAAGGGCTGGATCAAGCCCATTTTTTCGTAGTAACGCAGATTATGGGTCTTAATGCCCAGAATGCTGGCGGCAATGCTAATAACATAGCGCGGTTCGTTACCTTCTGCACCCATAAAACTTCACTCCTTCACTGGATGGGACGAAGCTCCTTTAGTTGCTTAAACAGCTCCTGCTCCTCGGCTGACAGCTTGGTCGGTAAGACTGCCTTCACCTTAACCAGCAGGTCGCCGCTAGTAGGTTTACCCAGGTGCGGCATACCCTGTCCGGCCAAGCGGAATGTATTTCCATTCTGGGTCTCGGGCGGAATTCTCAGCATCACTTTACCCTTGAGTGTCTCTACCGAAACCTCACCACCCAGCACCACCAGCGTCAACGGTACCGGCATATCGACATGCAGATTATCGCCTTTACGCTCAAAATTAGCGTGCGGCCTAACCGTTATCACCAGATAGAGGTCTCCGTTAGCTCCTCCAGCCATCCCGGGACCGCCCTTACCAGCCACGCGCACCCGCGAGCCGGTCTTTACGCCAGATGGAATCTTAACCTCAACTCGCCCGCTTCCATCGAAGCTAATGGTACGCATAGCTCCACGAAACGCCTCCTCCAG
>JAHJRU010000270.1 GCA_018830745.1 Chloroflexota bacterium | reverse complement strand
GGCAACGAGGAGCAGAAACAGAAATTCTTTACGGAGTGGTTGACCAGGCTGGCTGCCTTTGCGTTGACCGAACCTGAGGCTGGCTCTGATGCATCCGGGGTAAAGACCAAGGCGGTGTTGCAGGGTGGGGAGTACGTTCTTAATGGCAGCAAATGTTTCATCACGGACGCTAACGAAGCTGATTTTATTACCGTGTTTGCCAAGACCGACCCGGCGGCTGGAACCAAGGGGTTAAGCGCCTTTATCGTGGATAAGGCTACCGAGGGCATTTCCATCGGTAAGATAGAGGATCAGATGGGGATGAGGGGCACCCGGGCGTGTGAGGTGATACTGGAGGACTGTCATGTGCCCCAGGAAAACCTGTTGGGTAAAGAGGGGCAAGGATTTAGAATTGCCATGCAGACCCTGGACAGAACCCGCTGCACTGACGCTGCCCTGGCGCTGGGGATTGCCGAAGGCGCTATGGCTTATGCCCTTGATTACGCCAAGGAGAGAAAACAGTTCGGTCAGGCCATTGCCGATTTTCAGGGTATCCAGTTCATGCTGGCTGATATGGGGATGGCCCTTGAGTCGGCACGTCAACTGGTGTATAAGGCTGCCTATCTCATCGAACACGGCGGTCCTGATGGCACTGCCTCAGCAATGGCCAACTGTTACGCCACTGATATAGCGGTAAAGGTCACCAACGATGCCATGCAGATACTGGGAGGCTACGGTTATATGCGGGATTATCCCTTGGAGCAGAAGGTGAGAGATGCCCGCCTGTTCCAGATTGTGGAAGGCACCAACCAGGTGCAGAGGATAGTCATCGCCAGGGGCTTACTGGCTTAGTGTAGCGGATTTGACCGGATTACTTGGGACATGCCAGGTTACGGCAGAATTTGTTTCAAATTATCATATAAAGGAGTGAGAGATGGCACTTAAAACACCCAAAGAATTTATCGAGAGCTTGAGAGACGGGCGGGTGGTCTACCTTGACGGAGAGAGAGTAGAGGATGTAACCACCCATCCTAAAATGAAGGTAGCGGTGGAGACCGCCGCCTTTGATTACGAGATGGCGGAAATGACGGAGTACTATGACCTGGCAGTAGTGGAAGACGAGAAAACTAAAGAACCGCTCAGCCGGTACTTCCATCGTCCCAAGAATGGCGAGGACCTGTTGAAGCGGCATGAGCTTATGCTGACAGCCTCCCGCCTGAACTACACCACCACCCCCTTTGCCCGGGAGATGATTGATTCCTTTAACGGCTGCGCGGTCAATGCCTACACCATGGGTAACAAGGATTACATCGAGCGTGTTGACGCCTATCTGGAGCACCTGAAGAAGAACGACCTTAGCCTGGCTGGCGCTATCACCGATGTCAAGGGTGACCGCAGCCTCCGCCCCGGCGACCCCAAGCAGGGACATCCCGATTACTATGTCAGAGTGGTTGATAAGGGCAAGGACGGTATAGTCGTCCGCGGGGCTAAGATGCATATCACCGCCTCGCCATACCTGAATGAGATGATTGTCATGCCCAGCCGGAATATGACCGAGGCCGACGTCGATTATGCCGTCGCCTTCGCCACCCCGGTTAATGCCAAGGGCATCATCCAGATAGCCCATCCCTTTGACTGGCACCGTGGCTCAGCCGATTTCCCGCTGGATGTCCCGGTAAGAAGCCATACCGATGCCGTGGTTGTCTTTGATGATGTCTTTGTTCCCTGGGAGAGGGTATTTCTGTGCGGGGAGTGGCAGCAGGCGGCTACGGCGGTCTACAACTTCGCCTACATGCACCGCCATACTGCCGTCACCTATCATATCGCCTGGGTGGAGCTCATAGTCGGCTTGACTCAAGCCATAGCCGAATACAACGGCGCTTCCAGAGCGCCCAATATCAGGGAGCAAATGACCGAGCTGGTATACTACCTCAACAGCATGAAATCGCTGGCGCGGGCTTCGTGCATGGACTATGTGAAGCACGGTGGCATCGCCATTCCAAATCCGGTGACTGCCAATGTGGCCAAATACTTCTATGCCAACAATTACAATAATGTAGTCAAGATAGTGGAAGACATCTGTGGCGGCATACTGACCACCGCTCCCACCTACGCCGACTGGCAGAACGAAGAGACCGGTAAATTTATGGAAAAATATCTCGGTGGCAAGGCGGATACCACGGCTGAAGCCAGGCTGCGGGTGGCGCAGGCGCTGCGGCATTATCCGTGTCTGGGTACAGAGCTGGATGTGAACAATATCCACGCTGAGGGTTCCCTGATGGCTGCCAGAATGACCATGTTCGGCGAGGCGAGGAAAGACCTGCAGCTCTACAAGCAGCTCGGCGAGTACCTGGCTGGCGTTACCAAGATGAGCTGGGAAGAGTATGTTCAGCTCTGCAATGAGCTGGGCAAGCTGGGCCATGGTTCCGAGTAAGTGATTCAATAGACCGATGGGTTATATGCTACGAAGTGCCGGTGAGCGAGGATGTATTGCCTTTCTCACCGGCCAGTTGTTTTCAGATGATTTACTGTGATTGAATATATCCCGGCATCGCTTATAGTTTCGTCAATGGAAAGGAGACCAGATGGACTTTTCGCTGGAGGGTAAAGTAGCCTTAATCACGGGGGGCAGCCGTGGCATTGGGCGGGCGGCGGCGTTAGCCTTCGCCGAAGCCGGAGCTGATATTGCCATCGTTGGCCGCAAGCTTCCTGACCTGGAGCAGACGGCTGGCGAGATAAAGGGATTGGGACGTAAAGCCCTGCCGGTTTCCGCTCACATGGGCAAGATGGAAGGGATAAGCCAGCTTGTATCCATGGTCAGGGATGAGTTCGGCAAAATCGATATTCTGGTAAACAATGCGGCGGCTAATCCCACCATGGCTTCGGCTATTGATGTAGAGGAGCGCGCCTGGGATGCTATCATGAACGTGAACCTGAAGGGTCTTTTCTTTCTCAGCCAGACAGTGGCTAAAGTGATGAGAGAGCAGGGTGGTGGGTGTATCATCAATGTTGCCTCGGCGGGGGGAATCAGGCCCCATATCTTACCGGTTTATTCCATCAGCAAAGCCGCTGTGATTATGGCTACCAAGATAATGGCGCTGGAGTGGGCGCCGTATAATATCAGGGCAAATGTGGTGGCACCGGGGCTGGTTAAGACTCAGTTTAGCCAGGCTCTCTGGGATGATGAGGATATTTTAGAGTACCTGATGCAGAGGATTCCGCTGAAGCGTCCGGCAGAGGCGGAGGAGGTGGCCGGGGCGATGCTTTACCTGGCTTCCGATGCCGCCGGGTTTGTCACCGGAGCGGTTTTGAGTGTGGACGGAGGCGAGACCATATAGGGGTTAGTGCCATAAAGAGCATAAGGAAGGCGGGCTCCCAGGAGCCCGCCTTTGTATTTTTCTGGGCTAAGTATCCGTGGCTTATCTCTTTACAGCTAGAGCCACTGGCCGCCATCGATAACGATATTCTGGCCGGTG
>JAHJRU010000005.1 GCA_018830745.1 Chloroflexota bacterium | reverse complement strand
CTATCGCTGAGAGATAACAGATTTCAGTTTCGTTCATAGATGCCTCCGTAGAATATACCGAAAGATATCGTGTTGATGATATTGACAATATTCTCAATCAGGAACTACCATACAGCACAACGGGCGGTGGGGGCAAGGGGCTGCGCCGCCAGTATGTGCTAATTAAAAGAGACAGTTATAGAGGAAATATATCGTGGAGAAGCTGAAGCGGTTCTATCTCACGGTGCTCAATGCCGCAGGCTGGTGTTACTTCAAGTGCGTCGACAGAGAGCAGGCAAAAGGTTTCGAAACCCCTTGGAAGTATCGCCCAACCGTTGAAGATTGGACACGAGAGAGAAAGGGATTACTAAGCTGTCTTTTCATAATGCTGTTTACAGCGGATATCATAGCAATGGGGCTTTTAACTATGTGGTTCAGTGACCCGTGGTATATTATCCCATTAATTTTATTTGTAGTTGGTGTTTTCTATGTATTCACTCATAAACGGTTTAGACACCTTTAGCGGGATTAGTATGGGGACAGAAAGCGAAAAGGGGAGGGAGGATAAAAATCAAAGAAGCACGGACAATATCAGAGCTAGATTATTGCAGGGCAGTTTCTAAATAAAAGGAGGTCAGTGATGCCGGTATATCTTATGCTCACTACCATAACCGATGGAGGCAGGAAAACCATCAGGGACAATCCGGAGAGAATCAAAGAGGTCAACGAAGAGGTAGAGTATATGGGAGTTAAGATATTGGCGCAGTACGCCCTTCTGGGCCCATATGATTTCGTCAATATCATTGAGGCTCCCAGCGATGAAGTAGTGGCTAAACTGGCGATAAATTTAAGCGCCCGGGGTACCATTCAGCCCATGACCCTGCCGGCCATGGATATAGAAACCTTCATTGAGGCTTTGAAGAAGAAGCCCTCTGCTTTATAAGCCCTGTCTGCGCCGGCAGCCGGGTTTATTCCAGGGGCTAAATATTGTTTTGCAGGAGATGGGTATGCTTTTGGGGCAGTTAGCCAGGCGTAATGCCAGGCGTTATCCACAAAAGGTCGGCGTGGTATCCGGCCCGGTCAGGTTGAGCTTCGGGGATTTCAACCGCCGGGTAAACAGTCTGGCCAATGCTTTAACAGATATGGGGCTGGAACGTCAGGAGCGAGTGGCGATACTTCTGGACAGCTGCCACCAGTATCTGGAGCTTTATTTCGCCGTACCCAAAGTCGGTGGCATAGTCGTTCCTCTCAACACAGCGTTGAGCGTATCGGAGATGACTTACATCCTCAACCATGCCGAGGTCAAGATGCTGGTTTTCGGCGAACGGTTTGCTGCGGTGGTTGATTCCTTGCTCGCCGCGCGAGATTCATTGAAGACGATAGTGGTGGGTGCTGCGGTGGGGGAAGCGTATAGTTACGAAGAACTGGTGGCCGAATATCCGGCCACCGAGCCGGAAGTTGAGGTGGACGAGCAGGATATAGCTTACCTGATTTATACCAGCGGGACCACCGGAGCACCCAAGGGGATTATGGAGACCCACCGGGGGATAATTGAGAGTTCCCTGAATACGGTTCTGGGTTGCCACATGCGGGAGCAGGATATTGGACTGGTGTCAGTGCCGCTTTTCTGGGGAGCTATCATGGTGAGCATCGTTATTCCCAACTTCTATGTTGGCAGTACCCTGGTTCTGGCGGACAATTATACCCCGAAGGCTCTTCTTGACATAATGTGGCAGGAGAGAATAACCACCGGCTTTTTGACACCGCCTGTGATTACTGCCATGCTGGAGTCTCCTTCGCGGGCTGATTATGATGTCAGCCATTGGCGCCACGTATTGTTTTCCGGCGTGCCCATGCCGGTGGAGGTACTCAAGCAAGCTCTAAGAACCTTCGGTAATGTTTTCTTCCAGGTTTACGGCACGACTGAGTTTGGCCCGTTGACACTGGTTGACCGGGCGGGGCAGGTGGTCGAGGGACCACCGGAGAAGGTCAGGCGGCTGGCTTCGTGCGGTCAGGAAGCCCCTAACGTGGAGATAAGAGTAGTTGATGATGAGGGGAGGGAAGCGCTCGCCGGTGAGGTGGGTGAGGTTATCGCCAGGGGTGACAACGTGATGAAAGGCTACTGGCGTATGCCTCAGGTTACTGAGGAAGCGCTGAGAGGTGGTTACTTTCATACCGGTGACATGGCGATGGCGGATGAGGATGGGTACATATATCTTGTGGGGAGAAAGAAGGACGTAATCGTCCGCGCTGGTAAGACCATCTATCCCGTGGAAGTGGAGGAAGTAATTTACCAGTACCCCGGTGTGGTAGAAGCCGCGGTTATTGGAGTGCCGGATGACGAGCTAGGAGAGTCCATTGAGGCAGTGGTGGTTATGAGGCGGGGAGAAGAAGCGACCGAAAACGATATATTAGAGTTTTGCCGGCAGAGATTGCCGGATTACGCTAGCCCTAAGTCTATTGCCTTTCTCGAAAGGCTGCCCAGAAACCCGGCGGGTAAGATATTGCGCCGGGCACTGCGGGAGAAAGCTTGATAACAGTTAAATTGAGCGTCGAGGGTGAATGAGGTGAACATCTGGTTAGAAGCGTTTATTCTTACCTTTATCCCTCTCTTTATCGTTATTGATGCGCTGGGTAACCTGCCCTTTGTTATATCTTTAAGTGAAGGGATGCCTCGTTACCAGCAGCGCCGGATGATTCATGTTGCCATGGCAACGGCAGCCATTCTTGGGCTGGCTTTCCTCTTCCTGGGGCAGGCCATTTTAAGTATCATGGGTATTTCCGTGGGCTCCTTTACCATTGCCGGCGGGCTTATTCTGTTGATACTGTCGGTTAAATACATTACTACTGGACGAATGGTAGAGGTGATAAAAGAGGAGATAGTAGCCGTGGTTCCTATCGGCACTCCTCTGACTGTGGGCCCAGCCACGATAACCACATTGATGCTGCTGGTGGCTCAGTTTCCCCTGTACGTGGTTCTGGTTTCGTTTATCTTGAATATTTTTGTTGCCTGGGCGATTTTTCTGCTGAGTCACTGGTTTGTTAGTTTTATGGGTCGAGGTGGGCTCAGGGCAGTTTCCCAGGTATTTAACCTGCTGCTGGCAGCTATTGGCGTAAGCATGGTGCTCCGCGGCCTTGACCTCGTTGGCTTGATCCAGCTAACGGGTTAAGTCATCTCCGCCCGCTAAAACAGGAAGGCTGTAGGGTGCATTAGCGACTCCTACAGCCTTTGACTTGGGTCCCGGTTTTTAAGGCTAGTGACTGTGGATTTCCCGGGAGCTTGAATGTGCTGGATCCGGTGAAAAAAGCTTCATTGGCTTGGTGGCGGCCAGTGACTGCCGGCGATGGCTGAACAATGGACGGCGCAGGAAGGATGGCATATCCATTTCCTCTTCCGTCTTCATACCCTGAAGCATTCTGTTTAGTTCGTCGTCGCGGTCAGACCCGGGCATACCTACTTTGGAAGTAAACCCGGTAGCTATGAGAGTGATTCTTATATCCTTGTCCATCTCAGGGTCCCGAGCTACACCAAAGATTATATTAGCCTCTGGGTCCACGGCTGCCTTGATAACCTCAGCCGCTTCATTGACCTCAAACAGGGTGAGGCTGTCCCCACCAACTATGTTGAAGAGTACACCATTAGAGCCATCCAGAGTAACGTCCAGAAGGGGACTGGCCAGGGCTTCCTTGGCCGCATCTATGGCGCGGTTCTTGCCGGTGCCGATACCGATGGACATCCAGGCAGGACCGGCGTCTTTCATCACTGCCTTAACATCGGCAAAGTCGAGGTTAATCAGCCCGGGTACGGTGATTACCTCGGAGATAGCCTGAACACCATGCTTTAGCACATCGTCAGCCATTCTGAAAGCGGCGTCCACATCGGTCTGGTTGTCGCATAGCGATAGTAAGCGGTCATTGGGAATGATGATAAGGGTGTCAACCTTATCCAACAGGTTGGCTATGCCTTCTTCGGCTACCTTGCATCGGCGGGTGCCCTCAAAATTGAATGGTTTGGTGACTATGGCGATGGTCAGGGCGCCACTCGCTTTGCATATTTCGGCTATGACCGGGGCTGCTCCGGTACCGGTACCACCACCCATTCCGGCGGTGATAAATACCATGTCAGCTCCGGTGATCACCTCCTTGAGTTCATCACGGGTTTCCTCCGCGGCTTTCTGCCCCAGAGCATGGTCGCCACCTACGCCGAGCCCCCGGCTGATTTTTTCACCCAGTTGGATGCGGATTGGCGCTTCGGTGAGAGCCAGAGCTTGAGCATCAGTGTTCATGGCGATAAACTCGACCCCTTGAATCTCTTCTCTGACCATGCGGGATATAGCATTAGAACCACCACCGCCAAGGCCTATTACTTTAATTCTGGCCGGATTAGGGGTGAAGCTTGTTCTTGCCATTTTGTCCTCCTTTCACTACATAAATTTAAATGAATATTTTTCTTATTGTAAGGTGATTATTGGAAAAGTCTCAGGAGACGGCGAGTTATCTGTTTAAGGCCGGAGCCCCAACTGCGGGACCAGGCCTGCGCACCGGCATTCTTGGCTCCCCACATCAGGAGACCGACTCCAGTAGCATATGCTGGGTCTTGCAGACTATCAGAAATTCCATATAAGTTGGTGGGTACGCCTACCCTCACCGGCAAATGGGTTATCTCTCGTCCCAGTGTTTCTATTCCGGAGAGGTTCGCTCCACCGCCGGTGAAGACTACACCCGCCGGTACCAAAGCATCATATTCAGCCCGTGGCAGTTCCAGGAGAATGAGACGGATGATTTCCTCAACTCGCGCCCGGATAATGTCGCACATGTCCTGGAAGGAGACGCCGTGCCCATCTTCCGAGAGAGAGTTCAAGGCATCCATCTTGCTTTCATACGCGGGCAGAACACTGCCATATCTCTTTTTCATCTCTTCAGCCATATCAAACGGTAATCCCAAACCGATGGATACATCTCTGGTAATCTGGTAGCCGGCTACCGGCAGGATGGACGTATGCCAGATACTTCCCCCGCGGAAAACGGCAATATCGGTGGTGCCGCCGCCTATGTCGGCTAGAATAACGCCTACCTGCTTTTCATCCTCGCTCAGTATGGCTTCGCTGCTGGCCAGCGGCTCGAGGATGAGGTCATCAATATCAACGCCAATACTTCTAATACACTTGATCAAATTCTGTATGGAGGTGGTGGCAGCAGTAATGATGTGTGCCTCCACATCCAGCCTAAAGCCATGCATACCTACCGGGTTCTTTACCCCTGCCTGACCGTCAACGGCATAGCCTCGGGGGATGATATGGAGCAGCTTACGGTCATTAGGGACCTTAATGCTTCGGGCGCAGTTCATGACTCGTTTCAGGTCGTCGGTGCGTACCAGACGGTCGTTGCGCGTGATGGCTACCACACCGCGATTGTTGATGGAGCTGACGTGTCTCCCGGTTACGCCGATGTAGGCTGAGTCTACTTTATATCCGCTTGCCTGCTCAGCCGTTCTAACTGATTCTCGAATTGCCTCTCTGGCGTCATTGATGTTGACCACCAGCCCTTTGTGCAGACCGGCAGATGGCTTAATGCCTACTCCGGCTACTCTGATATTACCCGAGTCGTCTGTATCGGCTATAATGGTACAGACTTTGGTTGTGCCTACATCAATTGAAGTTATTATACGTGGTTTCATTGCCCCCCTCCCTTTTAATAAAGATTCTTGGTCTATCGGCTATGTCTTGCTTTTTCACATTTTTAACCTCCCCCATCTACCGTTCTCTAGAAACATTCAGATTGAAGTGCCATGAAAGTCCGGCGCAGTCTATGAACCAGGGCGGACCTTCTCCAGCCTTGGGTATCCATTCTGGGTAGAGAATTCAGGTTTTCAACCATGGCATAGGATTCAGCCGGTACCGTAATGCGTTCGGCAACCCTGAGTTTGGCACTGCGGCTGCGAGGATTAAATAAGACCTCTTCCGGCGAGGGCTTAATAACTTTTCTGGCCACCAGTTTCAGACTGCGCGTATGGCTGCAGGTACATATAGGTGTGCTTGGCGGGCAAATGCAATCCTTGGACTCGCGCTGCATAAATTGCTTGACGATGCGGTCCTCCAGTGAATGATAGCTGATGACCACTAATCTGCCTTCAGAGCCGAGGAGATCGACCGCCTGCTTTAGAACGGCTTCAAGATTCTCCATGTCGTGGTTAACCGCTATCCGTATAGCCTGAAAGGTCTTGGTAGCCGGGTGGATTTTACCCCGGGGGCTCTTGATAGCCTGCTCTACTATCCGGGCGAGATGGAAGGTGGTCTCTATCGGGCGTTCCCGGATGATGAAGCGGGCTATTTGGCGGCTTCGCTTTTCCTCGCCATAGGTTTCAATGATATCAGCCAGTTTGCGTTCTGAGTAGGTGTTGACGATATCAGACGCGGTGAGTTTCTGGTCCGGGTTAAGGCGCATATCCAGGGGGGCATCATGTTGGAAGCTGAAGCCCCGGCCGTCACCATTAAGCTGGATGGAAGAAAGTCCCAGGTCGAACAGGATACCGTGCACCGGTGAAAAACCAAAGCGAGTGCAAATATCGCGCAAATTAACGAAGTTATCATTTATTAGCAGGGTGGAATTGCTGTAGGCTTCAAGTCTGGTTTTTGCCAGCTCTATGGCGCTGGGGTCGGCATCAATGCCCAGCAGTTGCCCTCCGGGAGAGCTCTGCTCCAAGATAGCGGCAGCATGCCCGCCGCTGCCAACGGTGCAATCAATGTAGCGGCCGCCTAGCTTAACAGCCAGACCTTCGACGACCTCACTGAGCAATACCGGAATGTGAGCCGGTTTTAACATTGTGTGCCTCATTACTGCCTTTCCAGGCTTTCTATGATTTGCCATGCCTGCTCTTGACTGTCAGATTTCTCCTGTTCCCATTTGTCCTTGTTCCACAGTTCAAGATAGGTATTGGCTCCGGCAACAACTACTTCTTCCTCAATCTCAATTCCGGCATGTTCTCTTAGTGGCACGGGCAGAGCTACCCTACCTTGTCCGTCAAGACTCAGGTAGAAAGCGGAAGCAAATAACGCCCGATTCAGTTTTCTCATTTTGCTGCGGTTGATAGTACCGGTGGTAAATTCGGCGGATACCTTTTTCCATTCGGGGGGGGTATAGACGGTGATACATGGCTCTACGCCAGGTAGCAGCACCATCCCGTCTTTGAATTCTCTTTTGAACTTGGGCGGTATGGGTAGTCTGCCCTTCAGTTCCAGTTTGTATTCATACTCTCCGAAAAACATCTAAAGCCTCTGGTATGGGTTATTCACCACAATCTACCACTTTTTACCACATTTACCCATTTTAAAACATATTTTGTCCTATTTGTCAAGCCCCATTAGAAAAATAGTTTAATTTGGCGTTATCTCTCAGGTGTGGTAAAATGAAAGTTGCTTCATTGAGGTGTGTTTTGTTTAGCGCGGGTATACTAACGGTTAGTGATAAGGGGTCACAGGGACAGCGTTTGGACAGGAGCGGAGAAGTTATCCGGGAAAACCTCTCCCGGATGGGCAGCCGCCTGGTCAAATATGAAATCGTGCCCGACGAAATACCGGTTATTGCCGACAGGCTTAGCGAGTGGGCTGATGAGGGCGGAATGGATGTCATTCTGACTACGGGGGGCACCGGGTTGGCTCCGCGGGATGTTACTCCTGAGGCAACTCTCTCTATAGTGGATAAAGTGGTGCCCGGCTTTGCTGAGGCGATGAGGGGGCAGACGCTAAGCGTGACGCCCATGGCGATGCTGAGTCGGGCGGTGGCTGGTGTCAGGGGTAGATGCCTGATAATAAATTTACCCGGCAGTCCCAAGGCGGTTCAGGAGTGCCTTGATGTGATATCGCCGGCTATTCCTCATGCGGTGGAAATTATTAAGGGAGAAGTTACCGAGCACTCGGTGCCGAAGCCCGGAACATAATAGCTTATGCGTATCGATATTTTGACGTTGTTCCCGGAGATGTTCCAGTGCCTGATGGTGCCGGGCATATTTGGCCGGGCGCTTGAGGGAGGGCTGGTTAAATTAAAGGCGCATAATATTCGGGACTATACGCATGACAAGCATCACGTGGTTGATGATTATGCTTACGGCGGTGGAGCGGGCATGATACTCAAGCCCGAACCTATTTTTGAGGCGGTTGAGGCAGTCAAAGCGCATATATATAAAGAAGAGCCGGGATGGGATAAATTTGTAGAAATGCCGGTTATCCTGCTTACTCCACAGGGACGCCCTTTCTCCCAGCAAATTGCTGTCGAGCTTTCCAAGCATGCCGGTATGCTACTCATCTGTGGTCGGTATGAAGGGGTTGATGAGAGGGTGCGGCAGCGTCTGGTCACCGATGAGATTAGCATCGGCGATTATGTGCTCAGTGGGGGTGAACTGGCGGCGATGGTGCTCGTTGATGCTGTGGTCAGATTATTGCCTGGAGTTCTCGGCTCAGAGGACTCGGCTCAGGACGATTCTTATACCACCGGACTGCTGGAGTACCCCCAGTATACTCGTCCGGTGGAGTACCGGGGCGAGATGGTGCCGGAGGTGCTGCTTTCCGGAAACCACGCCGAAGTAGATAGATGGCGTCATGAGCAGGCTATCCGCCGCACCCTGGAGCGTCGCCCGGAGCTGCTGGATAAAGTTGAGCTATCTTCCCAGGACAGGGAGTTAGTTGATAGAATGAAGAAACTTAATACAGGGAGTGCTATCAAATGAATATTACATCTCTTGTTGACATCAAGCCGAATCCGAATATTCCGGAGCTGGCTCCGGGTGATACCGTAAAGGTAAGCGCCAAGATTGTGGAGGGGGAGAGGGAACGCATTCAGATGTTTCAGGGCGTGGTTATCAGAGTTCGGAAAGGTAGAATCAGTGCTAACTTTACCGTCAGGCGTGTTGCCTATGGGGTGGGGGTAGAACGCACCTTTCCCCTGCATTCACCGCTGGTAGAGAAAGTAGAAGTAGTCCGTCACGGCAAGGTACGCCGGGCAAAGCTTTATTACCTGCGTGAGCCCAGTGGCAAGGCAGCCCGCATTAAGGAAAAGCGGCGGGATAAAGAGAAGGCAAAGAAATAGGTTGGGCGAAGCTGCCTCACTGGAGCAGATAATGAGGTATGCTGAGGTTAGTGTTAACTCACCAGCAGCCCAGCGCCGGACATTCAGCTACGCCATACCACATGGTTTGAGTTTGGAGGTGGGGCAGGCGGTATGGGTTCCCTTTGGCGACAAGCGCCTGCAGGGGATTGTCCTGGAGCTGACTGATTACCCCGCGGTGGAGGAAACCAGGGAAATAGTCGGCATTATCGAGCCGCCTCTTCGGCTTTCGCCGCAGCAGGTTTTGCTGGCTCACTGGATAAGCGAGTATTATCTGTCACCTCTTTTTGATGCCGTGGCTTTGATGCTGCCGCCGGGATTTGAGCGTAAGGTAATCACCTTTATCAGCTGTCGCCATCTTCTCCTCAATATGATGTGTCATTCCTCAACCCGGAGCAAACACGAATTCTTGATTTTATCCAGGGGCATGGTAAGCTCAGTCTGAAAGCATTGGAGAGGGAGTTTGGCAAGAGGAAAGCCCAGACTACCGTTTCTCAGCTGGTGAGGCTAAAGCTGGTGGTCAGAAGCTATGAGATGGAGCCGGTCAAGGTTAAACCAAAGAAGGTGGTTCATCTGCGACTCAATATCACTGCTGGTGAAGCCCGGCAGGAGATAGACAGGCTGTGGGCTAAGAGGGCGTTGAAGCAGGCGGCTCTTCTGGAGTTCCTGGTGCAGCAGTCCCGGCAGGTATCCTGGGAAGAAGTCAGGAAGCAGGTGGGGGCGACTAAAGCGGCAGCGGATGCCCTGGTTAGCAAGGGGCTGGTATCACAGGATGAGGTTGAGGTAAAGCGCGACCCGATTTCCTATCAGGGGATATCTTCCTCGGAGCCGTTATCCTTAACTCCGGCTCAGAGGGCTGCCCTGGAGTCCGTTAAAGGTGGCTTACTTCGGTCTGCCGATGGTGGTACTGTGCCGGACGTATTTTTGCTTCACGGGGTAACCGGCAGCGGCAAGACCGAGATTTATCTCCAGGCTCTGGCTGAAACAGTAAAGCTGGGAAAGAGGGGAATTGTCCTGGTGCCGGAGATATCCCTGACACCCCAGACAATAGAGCGCTTTGCCGCCCGTTTTCCGGGTCGGGTAGGGGTATTGCACAGTCAGCTCACGTTGGGTGAGCAGTTTGACGAATGGTGGCGGATACAAAGTGGGGAGTTCGACGTTGTTATCGGGCCGCGCAGCGCCATCTTCGCTCCTCAGCCCGATTTGGGCCTTATTGTCATTGATGAAGAGTATGAGTGGACCTATAAGCAGGCGGATAAATCACCGCGCTATCATGCCCGCGATGTTGCCTTAAAGCTGGGTGAATTAGCCGGGGCGGTGGTTGTCCTGGGCAGCGCTACGCCTGATGTAGAGACCTGTTATCGCGCCCGCCGGGGTGATTATTATTTGCTGGAAATGCCGGAGCGGGTTACCCCTGATGCGGGTTCGCCATTACCTCAGGTTGAAGTGGTGGATTTAAGAGAGGAGCTTAAAGCAGGCAACAGGAGCCCGTTCAGTCGGTCTCTGTCTCAGTCCATATATAAGGCACTGGCCGGTGGGGAGCAGGTGATTCT
>JAHJRU010000028.1 GCA_018830745.1 Chloroflexota bacterium | reverse complement strand
GCTCTATTATGCCAAGCAGACCTGGTACATCAAGACTACGGCGGTTAAAGACAGCCTTATCGCCGGGAATAATGAGATAAACTGGTACCCCGAGCATATCAAGCACGGCCGCTTCGGTGACTGGCTTCAAAATAACGTGGACTGGGCTTTCTCCCGTGAGCGCTACTGGGGCACGCCGGTGCCGGTATGGCAGTGCGAGTCCTGCGGGCATAATGAGTGCATCGGCGGCATGGAAGAACTGAAAGGCAAGCCCAACTTCAGCGGGTTCAAAGAACCCGTTGATTTGCATCGCCCTTATGCGGATGAGCTGACCTTTGATTGCCCTCAGTGCGGGGCAGGAATGAAACGAGTACCGGAGGTAATGGACTGCTGGTTTGACTCCGGGGCCATGCCCATAGCCCAGCATCATTATCCCTTCGAAAACAGCCGCTTGCTTGAGGACGGGTGCTTCCCGGCTGACTACATCAGCGAGGCCGTTGACCAGACTCGCGGCTGGTTTTATAGCCTGCACGCCATTTCTACGCTGCTGTTTAATCGCCCCTCATACCGCAACGTCATCTGCCTGGGGCATATCCTTGACGCCAAGGGAGAAAAGATGAGCAAGGCCAGGGGAAACGTGGTCGAACCTGGGGCAGTGATTGACCAGTATGGCGCCGACCCTCTGCGCTGGTACTTTTTCACCGCCACGTCTCCGGGTAATGTGCGCCGTTTCTCCGATAAGATGGTGGCTGAAGTAAGCCGCCGCTTCCTGATGACCCTGTGGAATGTCTATTCCTTCTTCGTCACCTACGCTAATATTGACAAATTCGTGCCCGGTTCAGAGCAGGTTTCTCTTGAGGAGTCCGAGCTTGACCGCTGGATTCTGGGGGAGCTTCATCAGCTTATTGCGGATGTTGACTCGTTACTGGACAACTACAATCCCACATCCGCCGGCCGGAAGATAGAAGAATTCGTAGACGGCCTGTCCAACTGGTATGTGCGGCGCAGTCGCCGGCGCTTCTGGAGGAGTGAGAGTGACGCCGACAAGCTGGCAGCCTATACCACCCTCTATCAGTGCCTGGTTACTCTGTCCAAGCTGATGGCGCCCTTCACTCCCTTCCTGGCTGAGGAGATGTATCAGAATCTGGTCCGCTCCGCCTTCCCCGATGCACCGGAGAGCGTTCACATGGCTGACTTCCCCGTGGCTGACGAAAGCAAGATTAACCAGCAGCTATCGGAAGATACCCGCTTGGTGATGAAGGTGAGCAGTCTGGGTCGGGGCGCTCGCGGTTTCGCGGGTATTAAGGTTCGACAGCCATTATCTGAAGTTATTGTTAATGGAGCCACTGCTAGGGAACAGGCCGGACTGAAAAGGCTGGAAAAGCAGATATTGGAGGAGCTCAACGTAAGCAAATTGAGTTTTGGTACAATTCCTGAAGATGAGATAGAATCTTTGGATGTAGACCTTACAGGTACAGAGGCAGCAGGAGTTAAGGTAGGTTATACTGGGTCGCCGCCTGTGGATACTAGAAGTCTAGGACTTGTGGTTGTCTCAGAAGCTAGCTATAGAGTAGCGATACAAAAACTGATTACCGACGAGCTTAGGGCTGAGGGTATGGCACGTGAGATAGTGCACCGTATCCAGAATATGCGCCGTTCCGCCGATTTCGACATCGCCGACTATATAGTCACCTACTATCAGGGAGAAGCTTATATGAAGCAGGTGGTGGGGGAATATACCGACTATATAAAGCAGGAAACGCTATCGCGGCAGTTGGTAGAGGGGACCCCGGAAGAGGGCGTTTACACGGAAAGCTACAAGTTAAGCGGCCATGAGATAATACTGGGTGTGAAAAAGCTGTGATAACTTAGGGGGTGGGGGGCTCTCGCTGAGTATAACCATGGTAGTATTCTGCGCATCACCCCGCCAGTAGATGACCTCTATTTCCTTTTCAATTCGGGCATCATGTATGGCTCGCACCATCTCTGCGGCGCCGATTATTTCTTTACCACCCATACTTACTATGACGTCGTTTTCCTGTAGTCCAGCTTTGTCCGCCGGGCTGTCCTGAGACACCTCCATTATCAAGGCACCTTTGTCCACGGACAAATTCCTCATCTTGGCAACGGACGGATTTACAGTGCCAACGACTACTCCAAGCCAGGGCCGCACTACGTAGCCCTTCTGTATCAACTCTTCGATAATTGGCATAGCGGTATTGACGCTGATAGCATAACCTACACCCTCAATCTCGACTGACGCCAGTTTAATACTGGTGATACCAATGACCTCTCCTGCCATATTGACCAGCGGCCCTCCGCTGTTGCCTGGGTTGATGGCGGCACTGGTCTCAATTAGATCATACAGGCTCTGCCCCGCACCAACCGGCACGGTAACATCCAGACGGCTGACTATGCCTTCTTTAACGCTGATACCGCGTCCCAGCGCATTGCCGATGGCCAAAACCCATTCCCCATTCCGGAGTTTAGATGAGTCACCAATCTGGGAGACGGGCAGGTCAGCCCCCTCAACCTTAAGCACAGCCAGGTCATTGAGAGCATCCGAGCCCACGACACCGGCTTCGAGAGCCCGCCCATCGGCCAGGGTCACGGTGATGCTCTGGGCTCCGTCAATTACATGATTATTGGTCACGATGTGCCCTTCTTTATCTATAATCCATCCGGAACCAGCACTCTCCTGAGTAGAACGGCCAAAGAAGGGATTATTAAACACCACTTCAGTGGTAATGGCGACCACCGCCGGTTTGACCTTGGCTACCACGGAAACGAAATCGGGCAAAGGAGGATTATTGGACTCAACTGGCGGAGTCGGTAACGTCCAGGCGGGATTGGTGGGAG
>JAHJRU010000269.1 GCA_018830745.1 Chloroflexota bacterium | reverse complement strand
GGACAGGACAACCACTACGTATACCGGGAGCTATTAGGTCTGAGCGAAAGCGAGTTATCAGGGTATATCGAGGACGGTACCATCAGATGACCAAACGAACAGCCTTGGAAAGTGCTATAATCAACCTTGGAACGCTTGTTACGGGGGCACATTACATGGACGATGCGTACGAAAAGCTAGCCACCCATCTATCTTATCTGGGTATGGGAATGCCATACCGAGAAGGTATGTTGGAGATACTCAAGGAGAATATGACACCAACCGAAGCCACCGTTCTTTTGCTATTCCCCACCAGGGTCGCTCCTTTGAATCCGGTCAAACTCGATGAGATAGCCAGCCAGGCTGGCATCCCCAGGGAGGAACTGGAAGAATTAGTGGAGAGCCTCGCCGAACGGGGCTGGCTATTTTCCGGCAAAACCAGTGACGGTCAGCAGGGCTATGCCCTACAGCAGGTCGGTTTCGGGTTCCCCCAGTTATTCTTCTGGAAGGGGGAAGACACGCCAAGCGCCAGAGATATGGCCACCATGGTCACCAAATACTTCAACCGCCAGGTTACGGAACAGGCTTTCAGCGGCTCCGAGACCAAACCTTACCGCTATATCCCGGTGCGGGAGTCGGTTGACCAGTCTACCCAGGCGGTTTTTCCCTACCAGACCATGGAGAAGGTTATCGAGCAGGCTCATACCTTCGCCCTGGCCAGCTGCCCCTGCCGGATGATGACACAATTCCGGGGCATTGGCTGCGACCACCCCCTTGAAGTGTGCATGAAATTCGATGAGCTGGCGCAGTATCTAATCGACCGGGGGTTTGGCCGGGAGATTACCAGAGAGGAGGCCATGGAGGTGCTCCGCAAGAGCGAAGAGGCAGGCCTGGTGCACTTCGTGGATAACGCCGTAGATGGCATCAAGCATAACTGCAACTGCTGCGGCTGTGCCTGCTGGAACGTGGGCAGCATAAAGAGGAGGAAGATACCCCGGGACATCCTGATGGCTACCTATTTCATCCGCGATACCGACGAGGATGAGTGTATTGCGTGCGGCAACTGCGTTGAAATATGCCCGGTTGACGCCGTAACTATCACAGACAACGCATCCGCCGTTGACCAGGACTGGTGCATCGGGTGCGGTGTCTGCATCAGTCACTGCCCTACCGGAGCGGCCAAACTGAAACAGCGGACAGACAAAACAGACCTGCCACTGCCTGACTTCGAGAAACTACACCAAAATATCCTCAAGGAAAAACACGGCTAGCTAACCTGACAGAAAGGCGAACCCTGAACTCTTCTATTTAACCGCCAGAGGGAGAGATAACAGTGGAAAAAGAAAAGGACGATGCTCCAGCAGCTACCCAAACTGTACCTGTAACGGAAGGCGCCGAAGCCTTCGTAGAGCTCTTGACGGCCAATGATGTGAAGTACATATTTCACAACCCGGGAACGGATAATATGCCGGTTCTGGAAGCAGTCTACCGGCTGAAGTCGCGGGGCAGGCCAACCCCGGAGCTGGTTCTCTGCTTGCACGAGTCCCTGGCTATGTCAGCGGCTCATGGCTACTTCATGCTTACGGAAAAGCCCCAGGTAGTCATGGTGCACGTCGATGGTGGCACACAGCAGGTGGGCGCTGCCCTGCATAATGCCCAAAGGGGAATGGCCGGGATGCTTTTCTGCGCCGGACGGACACCGTGGACTTTTGAAGGCGAAAAACGCGGCGGCACTGACATATTAATCCAGTTCCGCCAGGAGCAGATGGACCAGGCTGGTATAGTGCGCGGCTTTGTAAAGTGGGACTATGAACTTCGCTGTAATGATAACATCCACAACGTGATACAGAGGGCCTTCCAGATAGCCAATACGGAGCCCCACGGACCGGTATACCTCATCTTGCCCCGGGAATTGCTTATGGAGGAAATGAAGAGCGTTAAGCTACTGCCCCGGGAAAAGTATGGTCCACCCGTCGGCCCTGCGGCTGACGTCTCTGCTATATCTCAAGCCGCCAGGCTCCTGGTCGATGCCCAAAATCCCCTGGCCATTACCCACTACCTGGGAAGACATCACCAAACGGTAGCTCCACTGGTTGAACTGGCTGAAACGCTGGGAATGAGGGTGGTAAGCCAGGGCATGAGGATGAACTTTCCCACCAACCATCCCCTGTTCGCCGGTGAATCGGCGGAGCCATTCCTCAAGGATGCCGATGTCATCCTCATTATCGACAAGCAGGTACCCTATGTTCCGGCCAATTTTCAGCCATCGCCGCAAACCAAAATAATCTACATAGATATCGACCCGGTAAAAACAAGCTACCCCTCCTGGAATTTCCCAGCCGATATCCGCATTCAGGCCGACTCCGGCCTGGCCGTGCCTGCCCTCGGACGAGCCGTACGAGAACTATTAACGCCAACCAACGAGAAATACTGCCGGGAGCGCTCTCAGCGCCATCAAGAAGAGCACCAAGCCAAACGGGCAGAGTGGAAAGCCAGCGCCCGGGCCAAAGCTAAACAGCGTCCGATTTCCGCAGAGTGGCTGGCTTACTGCGTAGCCCAGGCAATTGATGACCATGATATAGTCGTCAATGAAGTACTCAGCAACCGGACTGACGTGGCACACCACCTCCAGCGCACCCAGCCGGGTACTCTTTTCCGCGCCGGTGGGTCCGGCCTGGGGTGGGGGCTGGGCTTCGCCCTGGGCGCCAAGCTGGCAGCCCCCGAAAAAACAGTAGTCTGCCTTACCACAGACGGTTCCTTTATCTTTGGCCAGCCTATACCTGCCTTATGGGCGGCTAATAACCATAATGCCCCCTTCCTCACGGTAATATTTAACAACCAGGAGTACAATGCCGTAAAAAGAGCCATGATCCGGGCTTATGGTGAGGAAAGTTGTACCGCCAAGGTAGGAAACTGGCAGGGAGTAGAATTCGCCCCACCCGATTTTGCCCAGATTGCCCGGGCTTGCAGTGTCTGGGGTGAGCTGGTGGAGGACCCGGAGGCATTGCCGGACGCTATTGCACAGGGACTGGAAAGAGTAAGGGGGGGACAATCGGCGTTGCTGGATGTGCGGATGGAAAAGCCATGACCAACCATAGCGTAATCTCGATTGCACCTTGACAACCTATAATAATTTATGTTACTAATAGTTGCGCTTTGCTTGTAATATCATGAGGATGACCAAAGAATATTCGCCTAGAATGAATAAGTAATCCTGATTTCCTGGCTGAGTGCAGCTATTAACATAATAACAAAATAACAAATTCCAAGGAGGCTACAAATGTGACCCACCAGTATTACCCAGAGAAAAAACCGTACAAAAGGAGGAAATTTGGAATGCGAAAATCATTAGCTATCATCATAGCCCTGGTACTTGGTTTAACACTGGTACTGGCTGCTTGTGCTCAACCAGCCCCGGCTCCGGCACCAGCACCGGCTCCAGCACCAAAACCAGCACCGGCTCCAGCACCAAAACCAGCACCGGCTCCAG
>JAHJRU010000268.1 GCA_018830745.1 Chloroflexota bacterium | reverse complement strand
CGGGGACTTCGCTTCGGTTCCACCTTCGCCCTGGTCCTGTTAGACCTTGACCTTTTTAAAGGGTACAACGATACCCATGGTCACCTGGCTGGAGACGAAGTCCTCCGGCAGGTGGGGCAAGCTATCAAAGGCTCGCTGCGGAACACCGATATGGCTTTCCGCTACGGGGGAGACGAGTTCGGCTTAATTCTAGCGTCGACGTCCCCCAGTAATGCCCACAAGGTGGCGGAACGAGTTCGTAGCAATATAGAGGAGGCAATGAGCTCAAAGGAGCTTCCCATAACCTGCAGCCTGGGAGTGTCTTCATGGCCGGCCGATGGGCTGATGAAGTACGCGCTGATACAAAGCGCGGACTCAACCCTATACCATGCCAAGCGATGGGGGAACCGGACGTGCCTGGCTTCCGAGCTGATACCGCCCAATGTCACCCCACCGGAAGCCAGTTCATCGGCCAAACAGGGAATGCTAAGCACCATTTATGCCCTGGCGGCTACTGTAGATGCCCGGGACCATCACACTTACGGCCATTCCCGTCAGGTAAGCAATTACGCCATAGCGCTGGGCGAAGCGCTGTGCCTTCCTGCGGAGAAGCTTTCCATACTGCACACCACCGCCCTGCTGCACGACATCGGCAAAATCGGTATCTCCGACGAGGTCCTCAATAAATCAGAACATTTGAGTGAGCAGGAATGGAAACCCGTATACTCTCATCCCACCCTGGGCGTGTCCATACTCAGGCATATTGATGGCCTGGCGGCCTGCTTACCCGGAATCCAGTATCACCATGAACGCTATGATGGCACCGGCTATCCCACAGGTCTTAAGGGAAACAATATTCCCCTCGATGCCCGAATCATTGCCATTGCCGATGCCTTCGAGGCGATGACCTCACCGCGACCCTACCGACAGAGAACTTTATCCTACCAGGAAGCTCTGGAGGAACTGGGGCGCTATAAGAATACCCAGTTCGACGGGGAACTGGTGGGTATCTTCATGAATTTAATGAGGCATCTCACGCCCGCAAAGCTGGAAGTTACCCCGCGCTAATATAAAATCACCAATACCATGGGGAAGCTAAAATGGATGATAATATACACCAGGGAAAAAACGAAGAGAACAACCAGAAGAAACTGACTCTTTTCATCGCTGACAACCAGTCCCTCTACCGTCAGGCTATCCGTCAGGCGCTTCTGGAAGATGTGGAGATAGTGGGAGAGGCGGACCTCGCCCCCAACGTATGGAGCACCATAGAGAGCCTTTCGCCTAACATAGCACTGGTTGATGTCGGGCTGCCGTCGCTGAGCGGTTTCGGGATAGCCCGTCAAATCGCCATCCGCTGCCCCGGAGTAGCCGTAGTAATGCTTACCCCCAGCTCCGATGATGAACAGCTCTTCCAGGCTATCAAATCAGGTGCCGTGGCTTTTCTAAATAAAGATGCCAGCGCTGATGAACTCCTCAATATTCTCAGAAGGGTGGGGCAGGGGGCATATCCCATAAACGAGACCCTGTTATGCCGACCGAGCGCCGCCAAGAAGGTGCTTCAGTTGTTCAAAAACCTGTCCCTGATGGGCAAGGATATCGAGACCCTGATGACGCCGCTCAGCCCCCGGGAAATGGAGATACTGAGGTACATCGCCGAGGGAACTTCAAACAAGCGCATCGCTTTAGCCCTCGGCATCGGTGAGCAGACCATCAAAAACCACATCACTTCCATTATGCGCAAGCTGAACGCCAACGACCGTACCCACGCCGTGGTACTGGCTATGCGCCAGGGATGGCTCAATATTGAAGAAACCGTAGCTGCTCCGGAAGCGGAAGAGGAACTGGCCACCCTCCCCTCAGGCCTTTCCAGTCAATTGTAAGACGGCGGCGGGTTTGACGAAACGGCTATACCCTGCTAAATTCTGTTTAGACTGATGGCAAGGTATGCTTTTGAGCACCTAGAATCTATCGGCGAGGCGCTGCGGCGCTCACCTTTCGGGCTGGTTACCGATGTCGACGGCACGATAAGTCCCACTGCGCCCACGCCCCAGCAGGCCGAGGTCACTCCACTATGTCGCCGCTATCTCGAGCTCCTCTGCCAGCAAATAGCTCTGGTCGCCGCTGTCTCCGGCAGGTCAGCTGCCCAGGTAGCCGAAATGGTAGATATCGGTGGCATGGTCTACATCGGTAATCACGGGCTGGAGCGCTGGGTCAACGGTCGTCCGGAACTGACCAGAGAAGCCCGCGGTTACCAGGCGATGATGGCAGCGGCTTTGAGCGAGTTAAAACCTTTGCTCTCCATGGAAGGTATCATCATTGAGAACAAGGGGGTAACCGCCACCATACATTACCGCCGCTCGCCCGACCCTGCATCGGCGGAGAAACAAATCGCAGAGACTCTGCAAAACTCAAGCCAGGCGAGTAAGTTGCATGCTATGCCAGGACGTATGGCCATCAACCTGTTGCCACCGGTGGCTACCAACAAGGGCACGGCCACCTCAGACCTGATTCGAGAATACGGGCTGCGCAGCGGTGTCTACCTGGGTGATGACGTTACCGATATCGATGCCTTTAAAGCGATACATGATTATCCCCAGGAAACGGGTTTTCACGGATTAGCCATTGGCGTTATAAGTGAAGAAATGCCGGAGATGTTCACCGGGGAAGTAGACTTTACTTTGAACGGAGTGCGTGATGTGGAGCGCTTTCTGGAGTGGCTATCCCGGACTGCCTCTCAACCAGGTTAACAATATCCTCCAGTATGCGCCAGATCCAGTAGGTCAGGTCTTCCTCTTCAATCGACTGCTTGAGAGCCGCGGCATGCCTGCTCCTCTCTTCAGCCGGCATGGTTAGCGCCGTATAAAGAGCCTGCATTGTCCCCTCTATATCAGCCGGGGCTACGGTTAGTACATCGTCGGACAACTGCTCACAGGCACCCACCGTTTCTGACAGTATGACCACCCCATCACGAGCGTTGACGGTGGGACCTTCCTTGGCTACCAGGTTCATGCCGTCAATGACCGCATTAACCAGTAGAACATCGTAGAGACTCATTCCAGCCAGTGCTTGGACATAGTTGTTCTCGTGGAAGAGGTCGATGGGATACCAATCTCCGGTCCGGTATTTGT
>JAHJRU010000001.1 GCA_018830745.1 Chloroflexota bacterium | reverse complement strand
TGCCGCCTACCGGAGGGCTGGGAGTGGGTATCGACCGCCTGGTGATGCTGCTTACCAATCAGCAATCCATCCGTGAAGTTATTTTATTCCCGCAACTGAGAGAGAAACCGTGAGAAAACAAAATTAAAAGGGCTGGTACATAAATGTCTAAAGGAGAATTAATAGCCATATAGACGCCAGCAAAAAGAATGTGCCCCTGGAAGTATTGATGGGGGTCATCACCACGCATATTCAGGAAATAAGAAGGATAGTTAGTTAAGTGACCGAGGAAAAGAGGAGCAGCGACCTATCCTTGTGAGAAAATACTATGCTCGACCTTAAAATTATCCGAGAAAACACGGAATTGGTCAGAGAAGCGGTAGCCAACCGCCAGGATACCGCCCCTATTGATGAGATACTGGCGCTGGACCACACGCGCCGCCAGCAGATAAACGAGCTGGAGAGCCTGCGCCACGCCCGGAAAGAGGCGGCCAAGGATAGAAATACGGTATCTCCCGAAAAGGCGAGAAGTCTTCGCGACCAGATAAGGGACCTGGAAGAAGAAGTGCGGAATATAGAGACGCAACTGCACGGCTTATTGCTCCAGGTGCCCAATGTCCCCCACCCCACCGTGCCAGTAGGTAAAGATGAGAGCGCTAATATCGTGGTGCGCCACCGGGGAGAGCCCAGGGCATTCGATTTCGAGCCTGCCCCACACTGGATACTGGGGGAAACACTGGGCATTATCGACTTCGAAAGGGGGGTGAAGCTATCGGGCAGCCGCTTCTATGTGCTCAAGGGACTGGGCTCCCGACTGCAACGAGCCCTTATCAACTTCATGCTTGACCTGCATACCAGCGAGCACGGCTTCCAGGAAGTCTACCCACCCTTTATGGTCAGGCGGGAATGTATGGAAGGCTCGGGTAACCTGCCCAAGTTCGCCGATAACCTCTACCACGATGCGGAAGATGACCTGTGGTTCGTGCCGACGGCCGAAGTCCCCATAACCAACCTCCACCGCGATGAAATCCTGCCCCCGGGAGTCCTGCCGCTATACTACGTTGCCTTCACCACCTGCTTTCGCCGGGAGAAGATGTCTGCCGGCAAAGACACGCGCGGCATCAAGCGAGGGCACCAGTTTGACAAGGTAGAGCTATACAAGTTCACCGAACCGGAGACCTCCGACGAGGAACTGGACAAACTGCTCCACGCCGCCGAAACCGTCTGCCAGAAACTCGAGCTACCCTACCGCATAGTGCAGCTCTGCACCGGAGATTTAGGCTTTGCCTCCAGCAAGTCGTTCGATATTGAGATATGGGCGCCCGGCTGTGCCGAGTGGCTGGAGGTAAGCTCCTGCTCCAACTGCGCTGATTTTCAAGCCCGGCGGACAAACATCCGCTACCGCCCCGCCTCGGACGCCCGGCCACAGTTCGTCCATACGCTGAATGGTTCCGGGCTGGCTATGCCCCGGGTGGTCATCGCCATTATGGAGAACTACCAGCAAGCTGATGGCAGCATCCTGGTCCCTGAAGTCCTCCAGCCATATATGCGGGAAAAGATAATTAAGTAGCATAACCTTCGAGCGATTTCAAGTCAGGGCTGACAATTATAACTACGCGTAGTGGCGCAGCCAGTCCCCATAATCCTTAAAAGCAGCCTCCAGTCCATATTCCGGTTCATAGCCGAACTCACGGCACGCCTTGGAGATGTCATAGTATCCCCAGTTGGCCGGCATATTACCCCAGCCTATCTCTGACATCTCCTGCGCCTGTATTTCCACCCCCGGGAAAACCCGTTTGGTTATGTCAATTACCTCATCGAAGCTATACGTTTTATCCCCGGCAACATTATACACCCTGGATTTCAGCTCGTTATCGGTCAGACAGGCGAGCATACACGCCTGGGCTACATCCTTGGAATAGACAAAGTTCTGCACCCCCTGATAGGTGTCACTCTGGTCTTCGATGATAACCGGCTGGCCAAAGGCGGCGTTTTTAACGAACATATCGCAGAATCGGGACGGCCGCCCGCTGGCTGTGCCAAGCCACGGGCCAAAAAGACCGCAGACCCTCAACGCGGCGAAATCAACACCGTAAGACTTATAATAATGCAGCCCCAGGTACTCGGACATCAGCTTGGTACAGCCGTAAATGTTCACCGGCATATTGGTGAGACACCTCATGGCGAAGTCTTCCGTATACAAGCCATCCTCCAGCGAGTCCCTGGCACCGGACTGCACCATGACCGAGCTGGTAAAGATAACCCTCTTCAAATCCATCACCCTGGCCGCTTCCAGCACGTTCATCATCCCCAGAACGTTAGTCCTCACACCGGTGAAGGGTCGTTCACGCACCGCCGCATCCAGTAGAGAAGCTGTATGGATGATGCGGTCTATCTTTTCCTTTCTGATAGTGTCCAGCAGCAGAGGCAGGTCAAGCACATCACCAACCACCGTTTTGACCTTGGTGGTATCAATTGTCGCCTCCAGATATTTCCAGTTGTAAGCGATATCGTAAAGTACGGGGGTATCACCCCGGGCAACAAATTTGGCCGCCGTCTGAGCGCCAAGCAGTCCGCCTCCCGTAATCAAAACCGCCATAATGCTACTCCTTTCTCCGTTAATATTGGAACTCTGGAAAGGATTATACCACGCAGGCACGCCTTGGATAAAACTGCCCGCTTCCAAGCTTTCCAGCGATTTAGGGGTTAACACTCAGTCGCTTAAGGGTTAGCACCCAATTACTATGGGGGTTAGCCTGCTATGCTGCACGCCGCAATAAGGCTAAATTCATAAGCAGTTACTTTTATCTTCCAACAATAGTCTTAGAGGTAGCCTATATGATTACCCTTGAGTCCACTTTGGCCTTCAACACACTGATAAAACAGCGGCGAAAATTAGGGATAAATACCCTGATAGTTGAAAGCTGCCCGAGATGTAGCGGCCGGATGATAACGGAGCTGGAGCCCGATGGCTGCATCTCGTGTATCAACTGCGGATATGTCAGGTACTTAAACCAGCCCCTGCCTTTGAACTAATCCGCCACTTACAAGCATATCGCTCCTTCCGCCGACCTTGTCAGGGGAATACTGGCTATTTCTCGTGCTGCCCACCCCAGTCAGTCTCAAAGAATGCGTTCTGCTCCCCGGCT
>JAHJRU010000267.1 GCA_018830745.1 Chloroflexota bacterium | reverse complement strand
TTTTCCTGATATTTACCGGCGGTGCTGCCGTACTTCTTCTCAGCCTGGCGAATCCCGATATCATGCAGCACGGCTGCTCCTATCACTACCAGATAGTCTCCGCCCTCCCGACTCAACAGTTCCTCCGCGTATTCAGTCACCCGGCGGGCATGATTGATTCTTCTGGTATCTGCCTGGAAATAGGCTTCCATTGCCTGTAAAAGCGCTTCCTTATTGGCAACCATCTTTCCTCCGGTCAAGACAGGTAATGAAACATTAAATCCAGTCGGCCGCGCTTGAGCAGATATATACCCGAAAACCTCATTACCTCACGCACCTTCTCCCGGTAACCGGGGGCATAGCAGTGAGTGGGGCATTTCTTGCACATTGGCTTGGGGTCATAAGGGCACAGAAGCAGCTTTACTATCCCATGGCTCAACAACCGGCGGCAATCCTGACAGAGCACCGGGTTCCTACCACCTAAAATGGCGCGCACCTGCTCGTCTTTTATCGAAAACGGCTGTTTCTCCTCTGCCTGGTGCTTCTCCCGACAGAAGACGGAGACGAACTGGCTTAAAATCCTGATATCATTGGCTTTCTTGCGGTCCAGCCTCTGAAATACCTCGGACATAATGCTCCCAATCCCAAAAATCAGCCGTCGGGTAAAGCCGCTATAACACCTTACCCGACGCCGGCAAATTTACACTTCATTCAGGACTCAAGGATATCTCCCTGAACCCCAACGGTTACGTCCTTAAAGGGGATGTCCCGGCCGCTGGCGCGTACCGCTTCCTGCGCCATCTGCACTATACCGAAGCAGCAGGGCACCTCCATATGCACCACGGTAAGACTCCTTACACCCGACTGGCTTATAATCTGGGTCAGCTTCTGCAGATGAGCATCGAAGTTATCCAGCTTGGGACAGGCTATCAGCAAAGCATGATTCCGGAGCATATCCTGGTGAAAACCGGCGTAGGCAAAGGGAACACAGTCAGCCACCAGCAACAGGTCCGCCCCATTAAGGAACGGTGCGCTGGGTGGGACCAGGGTCAGCTGCACCGGCCACTGGCCGAGCGTCGAGCGTTGTGAAGACGCCGCAACGACTTCTGCCTGAGCTGGCGCGCCAAACTGCCTGACTGAACTGCCCGGACAGCCACACGGCAGAGGTTCCTCTACCCGGGCTGGGGCTTCAAATTGCCTCACCGCACTTCCCGGACATCCATGGTGAGCAGGTTCATGCACTGCCGGTGCCGCCATATGCGCGTTGGTGGCCTCCTCATCGAACTCATCGGCTACTCTCTCTTCGACGGTGATGGCGTCCTCGGGGCATTCCCCCAGACAGGCGCCCAGACCATCGCAGTATATCTCCTTGATGAGCCTGGCTTTGCCATCGACTATCTGAAGCGCTCCCTCAACACAGGCCGGTATGCATACTCCGCAACCGGTACATTTATCCTCGTCTATGTTTACTATTTTTCTCGCTACTTTGGTAGTCATTGTCTGCCTCCTTAAATATTCTTTATACTACTTTTTAGATATCGTTTTTCAGCTGCTGCCACCTCTCCTCCCCCAGGCACTCCCGCGCCGCTGAACACCACTCGATACACGTTGGCGTCTTCTCCCGATACACCAGCTCTCCGCACTTGTAGCACTTGACTTTGGCCTCGTCGGAGAATATCTCCACTCCATAACCGCATTTAGGACAGGGGTGTATCTCCGCTTTCAGCTTTCTGGTATCCTGTCCAGGACATTTCATCATCTTTTATCACCTCCTATCAGCAGATACCTTATCTCATGTTCTAATATCGATAATAGCACCCAGGATTGTCCCCAACTATGATATACATCATATAGCGCAAAATAATATAGCCGTTTTTCCACTGGACAACTTTGTCTGAAGCAGACTAAGCCAGGAGCAGGTACTCTAGACCGTCGGGGGGCCTTCACTCAGTAGCCTGAGCTTGGTCTCATCGAGGATGATAATCTTGCCACGAACCGAACGGATAATTTTGCCTTCCTTCAATCGGCTCATAACCCGGATGGCCGTCTCGGTGGTGGTACCGGCCATGTCAGCTATTTCCTGACGAGTGAATGGCAGGGTTAAACCATGCTTGGATGAAAGCGCTACCAGTGTCTGAGCCAGCCGCTGTTCCACCCTCTCCCCGGCCAGGTCCTTCAGACGAACCTGCGCATCCCTGAGTCGCCCCCCCAAGACATTGATGATTCTCAGGGCTACCTGAGGACGATTAGACAGGAAGGAGAGAAAGTCTTCCCTTTTAATGCCCAGCACCCTGGTATCCTCTATCGCCTGGGCGGAGGCAGGATAAGGCTTGTCCTCAAAAACAGCTACCTCACCAAACATCTCCCCGGGCCCGAAGAAGGCGATAATGAACTCTTTACCCGATGACGTATGCTTGACCACCTTCACCCTCCCGTGAGCCACCAGATAAAACCATTCCGGGGCATCCCCCTCCCAGAGGACGAATTCGCCAGAGGTAAATTGGCGTGGCACAACCAAAGCAGCCAGTTCAACCAGTTCCATTTCACTCAGCCCGGAGAAAATGAGGGACTGCTTTAAGACTTCTACTCTCTCAACATCGGACAAACGGCAAGACCTCTTTAGATTAATTTCGATATGAACAGATTATAGCATATACAGCTGTAACTATATGACGAACTGCCATCTTTGCCGAGCCACTGCAAATCTGCTATAATCCCCAAGGAAGCCGGGCATTGTCCCCCGGTTCAGGAATTATGGCTGCTGAGATTGAAATCTTAAAATCTATCTCCTACTTCTCCGGGCTAAGCACCGAGGAGCTTAACTCAATCACGAAATTTATCTCAAAAAAAACCACCGAGAGGGGTGAAATAATCCTGCTGGAGGGTGAGCCCTCCGTGGAAGTTTATTTCATCGTCTCCGGAGCGGTGAAACTGTTTAAGACCTCGGCCGAAGGGAAAGAGCAAATCCTTAACATCGTTCGTCAGTGGGAGTCTTTTGGTGACGTAGCCGTCTTTGATGGTGCCCTAAACCCGGCCGGTGCTCAGGCGATGGTGCCAACCATGCTTTACAGCATAAGAAGGAATGACATTGAGGCTATACTGCGGGAACACCCTCAAGTGTCCCGGAATGTCATCCAAGTCCTGGTAAGCCAGGTGCGTCACTCTATGTCACTGGTGGAAGACCTGTCTTTCAAGCACGTTATCGACCGGGTAGCCAAAATACTTCTGGAATATGCCGGAGACGGCAGTGGCAACCGACCGCGCCTCACCCAGCAGGAGATGGCGGCTATGGTTGGCACCGCCCGGGAGATGATTGGCCGATCACTTAAGTCCCTGGAGGAAGAGGGGGTTATAAGATTAGACCGCCACCGCGTAGTGATTACTGATAATGAAGCCCTGAAGGAACTGGCGGGAGCAAATGCTTGAGACAAAGGTCGCAGACAGATACCGGATAAGGACTTAGAATAATAATTAACGGGGGTTACCGCAGTGCTGGACATGCCAAGGATTGAGATAGAGAAATGTAACGGATGCGGATTGTGCGTTGGTGTGTGCCGCTGTGGTGCCCTCGTTTTGATTGAGAGCGTTATTTCTATCATCACAACGTACGAGTGCCACTGGTGTACCGATTGTGAACTTATCTGCCCTACCGGCGCTATAACTTGCCCCTTCGAAATAGTTATCGAATAGTCACCGATTCCATCCAAGACTCCCTTCCTCCCCGGGTTCTTCTCAGGCTGCTCAATCTTCAGACTCGCCCCTCATCTACGTGGTTACTGAGACAAAAGTCACAGACAAACTTCTCTATATGAGCCTAGAATAAGGTGCATAGATGAGGAGAGGGCGTGATGAGTAACAGAATTGAAACGGCACCTGAAGAGAAAGTCGGGGCTGAACAGTTTGAAGACGAAGCTGAATGCCATCACTATTGGGTAATTGAAAGTCCTAACGGCCCAACCAGCAGAGGCTTCTGCAGGTTTTGTGGTGCGGAAAGGGATTTTTTAAATTCGCCGCCGGAATTTACCTTCGCCAGGCGGGATGGTGACCAAGCTGAACCCAAGGATTCTCCAAATAAAAAGACTGGCAATAAGAGAGTTGCTGCCTACAACAAGGCGCCGGATTAGTCTGGCAACACCCGAAAAAGGAGGTGTATGTTATGGGTAATTGGAAACTTAAAAGCTGCCCCCGATGCCAGGGTGACCTCTTTGTTGACCGGGATCATAACGGATGGTATGAACAGTGCCTGCAATGTGGTTATCTGGGCGAGCTGCGGGAACTAGCCGAATTTAAGAAAGAGACAGCAGGAAAAGAGATGGTGCTGGCTCAAGCGAGACGCCATTAGAAATGCTGAACCAGAAAGTAAAGGGAGAATATCGAGCATCAGCTTAGACTCACTGGGCTTGTCAAGCACCCCGTAAGATAAAACGTTTTACATCTTTGATAACCTCTTCATTATGGTAAAAACGAAGGCTAACCTGTCATGGTTGGCCTTCTGCTTATTGGGTAGAACTACTGTATAGTGATGGACTCCTTTCTTTATTGCTTTTATGAAAGCTTAATGAAATCTTCATAAATTCTTTATGACTTTTATGCCTATCTTTATGATCACCTGTTTAAATTAATGTAGTGG
>JAHJRU010000266.1 GCA_018830745.1 Chloroflexota bacterium | reverse complement strand
TAACTGGTTTATTTTCAAAAAATAGAACTGCAGGAGTTCGATAGCCTCTTCTGCGGTAATCTTGCCATCTTCTTTGTCCTTTTTGTATAGGGGGTAGAGGGACCTGGTGAGAGTAGCCGGAGGTGAATTTAGTGCCTTCGGTGCTTCCAGCCATACTCCGAGCTGAACAAACCAGAAAGCCTGGAGCGCCTCACGGAAACTGCGGGCGGGATTTTCCGGCACCCATTCACAAATATGGGCAATCTCCTCCAGCTCCTTTTTACGTTCCGCATTCTTCTCTTTCTCAGCCATTTCCCGAGCCAACGCGGCATACCGGTTAGCCAGCAGTATCATACCGTTAAGCGCCAGTTTAGCTGCCTGGAGAAAATAGTATCTGTCGGTTCCATCCGGTTCGCCGGTGTCCAGTTTGGACTCTGCTTCTTCTATTTCCGCCATAATCCCTTTTAGCCCCTTGGATACGACTTTGTTATAGTCAGGGGCTATGATATGGCTGGCACCGCCGGCCACAGCTTCCATCCAGATGCCACATTTGGAGAAGGTGCGTATATCGATACTGTATTTCTGGAGCATTATATCCCTGGTAATGTTGAACAGGTTTGCATCTTGCCAGAGCTCGACGGCCTTGTCCACCCATTGTCTCGCTTCGGGGGATATTTGAAGTTTTGCCCTCGGCAGAGAAAACTCATCGGTTCTCCCCATCCAGCGGCACCCTTCCTCCGGGAAGGGGTAGGCACCGTATTTATACCTGGTCTGGCTACCGACAACCGGGTTATCGTCAATGTATATGATTTTTTCGGAGCAGAGTCGGTGGAAGAGGATAGCGCGGCGCATGACAGTAGGCATGGTCGGCTTCATCGCCGTTTCTTGATACACATCGAGCATGACTTCGAGTCTCTGAGTATCAATCTGCGGTGGAGCCGAAAGTAACTCCTCCTTCTCTTTTCTTACTCGTTCACTAATCCTTCTTTTTTCGGCTGTTTGTACCACTTTCGCCACCTCCCAATGTTTTCAGGTTCGTGATGAGTGCCGGTCCAAAATCGTTTACGACTAGCGCATTCGATTGCAGCTTTAATATCATTATACGGTTTTCTGCCAAGCCAGGCAAATAGTATCTTTGAAGCGTCCTGGCCGTGAAGAATCTAATACTATAATAAGGAATTTAGTAATATAATGCTAATATTGAATCTAACTAGTATAATCTGGTATAATGTAGAAGATTTAATCCCTTGAAGTCCCTTTCAATATTAACTATAATACTTATCAACGTATTACGGTATTCGTATCCGATATCCCCCGCGAATTAAAAATTACGTCTCTTATCTGGACCAAGAGGATATTCAGGATGTTAATGGAGTGCTCTTTGCATTTGCCATATAAATCGTGTAGTGTTAATTTATAGTCCCATTTATGCACTATAGCCCTTTCACGTAAAATTAGCTCTTCGCTAAAGGAGTTTTTGATATGAACATTCAAAAGCCATCAGAAAACAGTTTAAGTGATACGGATAAAGATTTTGCTCTCTGGTGGTTGCTACTGCAAGCAAGGCGTGCTATGCATAAGGTAAGATCGAGAGAGTTGCTTAAATACGGAGTTACACCGGAGGAATCAGCCATTTTGCTCGTGGTAAAAACTATAGGTGACGCGGCTACTCCTGCCGAAATATCGCGCTGGATTCTGCGGGAACCCCACTCAACGTCAGGACTGTTGGAAAGAATGCGTAAAAAGGGTCTTATAGATAAGACCAAGGACCTGGACAGAAAGAACTTGGTAAGGGTTGTATTAACGGATAAAGGACAGGAATCCCTTCAAGAGTCATCCGGGAGGGAATCGGTCCATAAGATATTGTCTTATCTCTCTTTAGAGGAGCGCCAGCAGCTAACTTCACTGGTGATTAAACTGCGGAAAGCAGCGATTGAAGAGCTTGGGACGTTCGGAGTGCCGCCCTTTCCTAAAATCTAGCTGATGCGGTCAATATTTAAGCGTACCGCCGGACAAAGCTATCAATCGTGACCCTTGTACTGGGGTGGCTATTTGCTCTGGCTTCCAAATCCGGATAACCCAGTGATATCCCAATTATCAGTTTCTTCGTTTTGGCAATATCAAGAAATTCACGAACGGCGTCTGGATATGCCGCCACCACTGCTTGCAGGCAACCGCCGATACCAAGCGAATGAGCTGCCAGGAGTATGCTCTGGGAGAACAATCCCATATCGAAAATAGACCATGGTGTAAGTGTGCTGTCTATGAAAAGAAATAGCATACATGGTGCCCCGTAGAACTTGAAGTTATCCAACCTCATTTCCAGTCTTTGTTTAGTATCGCCCCGGTCCACACCCATAGCCTCAAACCGCCGCGCACCGTGTTCAGTGGCTCTCTTATCCAGTTCCGGCGGCCATATTTCAGGGGTGGGTAAGTCGGGATTTGGAGCCACATTTGCTTTTACCATTTCACAAAGAATATTGCTGAGTCGCTCTTTCTTCTCCCCGGTCATTACGGCAACTTCCCAGGGTTGTGTATTCCGGTATGAGGGGCTTTTGCTGGCCGTGATTAGAATTCTTTCAAGTGTAGCTTGTGGAATAGGAGTGGAGGTAAAAGCTCGGATACTTCTTCTGGTTTCGATTCCTTCCAGTATATCCACGGGCTATCACCTCCATTTGGTCCACTGATGGACACTTTACGTACTCCCACAGTGCATTGTCAAATTCGCATAAATATTTTAATTCTGATAATGGTGTCATCGTGCCCTGGCCGTTGATTCACGTTATGCTTTCATGTTACCTTGTTTTTATCCATGACTCCGAAAGACAATACATTCAAAGGAGAAGCCAATGAATCTTAAAGACAAGGTAATCATAGTAACGGGCGGGGGACAGGGCATTGGGCGGGCAATATCTCATCAGCTAGCTGAGGAGGGTGCTAAAGTCGTTATTGCAGATATAAATGAGGTAAAAGGGCAGGCAGTTGCTCGGGACATCAGCCGCCAGGGTTATACTGCCATGTTTATCAAGACCGATGTAACCGATGAGCCAAGTACAGAGGCAATGGCTACAGCTACAGTTGATAAATATGGACGTATTGATGTTCTAATCAACAATGCCGCCAAGTTTGCCGAACTGGGTACAAAACCGTTCTCGCAGATACCTGTTAAGGAGTGGGATGACGTAATGGCGGTGAACCTCAAGGGTGCCTGGCTCTGTTGTAAAGCAGTAGTTCCCTACATGAAGAAACAGGGCGGGGGAAAGATTATTAATACCTCTTCTTCTGCTCCAAACACGGGGCGCCCGTTATATCTACACTATGTCACTTCTAAGGCTGGTATAGTGGGACTCTCTCATGGGCTAGCCAGGGAGGTGGGTGAGTGGAATATTAACGTTAATGCCGTTGCCTATGGTGGTATCACCACGGAAATCGACCGCAAAACCTGGAACGTGGAGCAGCAGCGGGAGGCGATAAACCGGCAATGTATTAAGAGAGAGCCGGTGCCGGCAGAGGTGGTGGGAACGGTCAAATATCTCGCTTCCGAAGATAGCGACTTTCTCACCGGGCAGACCATATATGTAAACGGTGGCTCTTACATGACGTGAGCGACTGAAAAAGGTCGTTGATAGTTTTTTTGGGGGCACTTTTATCACTGGGCTTGGTTCAACTGGCCAATAGCTCTGCGGCTATACTTTTTCCCAAACTGCGTGCTTCCTCGATAGCGGATGCATTACCGGCTATTTCACCCTCCGTTTTAGCCAGCGCATGCACCTGTAATATTCTTTCCGTCGGCACGGTGGCGGTTAATTTGATATAGTCGAGCAACGTCTTGGCGGTAGCTTCACTTCCGCCACCTTGAGCCACGGTGATGATGCCGATGCATTTTGCCTTCATCCTCTGTTTATGCCGCCGATAGAATCTACTGCGGTCCATAAGCGCTTTAAGCTGGGCGGTAACGTTGAAGAAATAGACCGGGCTTGCCAGTATAACGCCGTCAGCCTCATATAACGCCTGTAAAACCAGTTCCGCGTCGTCTCGTTGGGGGCATGAATTGAAGTTCCCACACTCGTCATGTCCCTGGCATGGATTTATCTGATATTGCGTCAGGTCAAATTTCGTTGTCTCCAGGCCAAGCTTGCCTGCCTCTTCAAGGGCCTGGTCCGTAAGGTAATTGGTGTTGCCATGCACCCTGGGACTACCTACTATAGCGACGATATTCATATGTTATCTCCTCTATCTTCAATTGTATCTCAGAGACCGGCGTGCTTGATTCAGTCCCCTGCAGGATAATCGTTTGCTTCTCAATGTAAGATTACTCTTAAATGACCATAGCTTTGCCATAAGCCTGCCAGACGGCATCAATAATCTTTCCCGGGGCTGAGCAGTCACCGATTTGATATACCTCATCAACCTTTTCCCTCAAGGCCTCGAAAGGACTATCGGGAGAGACCAAGCCAGTGGCAATTACGATTGAGTCCCCCGGTATCTCCCATTTGTGGAGGTTTTTGTCCACCACCCTGAGACCTGCTTTAGTTATCTCATCAAGGGCGGTGTTGGTGAGGAGGTTAACATCATTGTCCCGGAGCATTTTGAGAAGCATCTCGCGATTGGCGTGAACATGCTCCATATCGTTGAGAACGCGCTCAAGCATTTCAACGATGGTAACCTTCTTGCCGTTTTGAGCCAGGTAAACCGCCAGTTCGCAGCCAATCATCCCCCCACCCACAATGACGACGTTTTCACCAACGCGGGACTTGTCTCTCAGGACATCAATGGCGGTGGCAACCTTCCGGCTCTCTATGCCGGGTACGGGTGCCACATTGGGCACCGCCCCGGTGGCTATGAGAACCACGTCGGGTTGGGCTTCGAGAATCTTCTCCACCGTGACTTCCGTATTCATAACAACATCAATGCCCAGTCGGCTCATTTCGTTTTCGTAGTATCTTCTCAGCAGCAGCAGGTCATGTTTAAAGTCCGGGACCGATGCCGGTATCAGTTGCCCGCCCAGTTCATCGGATTTTTCATATAGTGTTACATTATGGCCTCGCAGTGTGGCCACCCGGGCAACTTCCATGCCGGCCGGACCACCGCCTATTACCACCACCCTCTTCGCCCTTTCAGCGGGATTCAAACGCATTGCCTGCTCATCACCGCATGCCGGGTTCACGGCGCAGCTGAGGCTAAGGCGGCGGACTCTGGCTAAGCAGCCCTCATGGCAACCAATACAGGGCCTTATTTCCTCTACTCTGCCGTTTTTAACCTTGTTGGGCCAGTCCGCATCCGCTAAAAGCCCCCGACCGATGATAACAAAATCTGCTTTACCTTCATCCAGTGCCTGTACGGCAACCTCAGGATAGTTCATCCGGCCAACACACATGACAGGGATTTTTTTGACCACCTGTTTGGCTTTGGAAGCCATATCCAGCATACAGGCTGGTGGATGATACGTTGGAGGATGGGGCCAGTACCAGTTGTCATAGCAGCCGGCATCAACGTCAAGGGCCGCTACGCCGGCTTCTTCTATAATCTGACAAAGCTCCAGTCCTTCCTCTTCCATGCGTCCTCCGGGTATTTTGTGCGTCAGACCAACACGAAAAATAATCGGAAGGGAGCCCTGGGTAGCTTTATTAATAGTTTCGATAACCTCCAGCGGGAAAGTCATTCTCTCTTTTAAGGTAGCGCCACCATACTTGTCGTTTCGTTTGTTCCATAAGGCAGTCATGAATTGGTCAAATATATACCCTTCGTGAGCATGAAGCTCGATGGCATCAACTCCGGCTGTCTTGGCATATCCGGCGGCGATACCGAATGACCTTACCAATTCCTCCACCTCTTGGGTAGTCAACGGTTTTAAGGTAATGTCTGGCAACCAGTAGTGACTGGTAGCTGAAACACCAATGGGCTGACCGGACAAAATGTATCGCGGGCGGGCAACACGCCCGAAACCGGCAGAAAGCTGGATACATACCTTGCAGTCATAGTTGTGAACCCTCTCCACCAGCCGGTTCAGGCGTACGGTCGCCGCTGAGGAATCCATTCTGGGCATGGGGTAATGCCTGCCTTCTATCCAGAAGGGGTCAAACTTGCTGGAAGCCATAAAGAGGCTGGTGATGATAAGCCCCACTCCACCCTTGGCTCTCTCTTCATAGTAATCAATGGCTCGTTGGGTTAGCATGCCGTCATTTTCAACCAGCCCGACGATACCCATCGGAGCCATAGCCAGGCGATTCTTGAGCTGCATATTCCCAATAATGCCAGGTTGAAACAATTTGCTGTATTTTTCCGCTACACTCATTTAATCCTCCTCATGTAGTACGTCTGGCTTCGCTTTTATTGTTCCATTCCCTTTCTATTGCTCCAAGCATACTACAACAGGCTGGCACTGGGGTAATGCCAATCCCGGGGTAGTAACTGATGTTTCTCTATTTCTCTCCGGGCGATATTCTGAACACTATTATCAGAAGAAAAGGGAGAAAGATAAAGAATGCCACGAAAACAAAGAAAGGACGTACCTGCCAGTTATTGGCCGCCACCTTTTAATGGACTTAGTTTAAGCGCTCTGGCAGCGTCCTCTAATGAACCCTTTTCTCATATCCCTTCCAGTACTGCCCGGCTACTTCTCTTTTTAATATCTTGCCGCTAGGGGTCATGGGTAGATTATCAACGAAGTCAACCGAGGTCGGTTTCTTAAAGGAAGCCAGGTTCTGCCGGCACAGGTCTATTATGGCTTCTTCCGTGGCTTTCATTCCGTCTCTTAATACCACAACTGCCTTTGGAGTTTCCCCCCATTCCTCGTCGGGAACTCCAATTACGGTGCAGTGTGAAACCGCCGGATGGGTATAAATAACCTCTTCAATCTCCCGCGGGTAAATATTTATGCCCCCGCTTATTATCATGTCCTTCTTTCTATCGACGATAAAGGTATACCCGTCCTCATCCACAGTTGCCATGTCTCCCGTATAAAACCAACCATCCTTGATGATGTTAGCCGTCTCTTGGGGCATGCCCAGGTATCCGTTTGTCATCATGTCGCCGTGGAGAATTATCTCACCCAGTTCTTTACCGTCAGGCGCAACATCGTGTCCCTGCTCATTTACCACGCGTAAATCTATCCCGCTGGTTGCTTTGCCTATTGACCCCAGCCTTTTAGATAAGGGTCCCTCAATGGCTACCTCCTCTGGTTGGAGGATAGCGCCGCAGTTAACTGATTCAGCCATTCCGTAGGCACTGCACCAAACGTGACCGAATACCTGCTCAAGCTTTCTTAGCTCAGCTACGGAATGTGTGGCACCGGTAAGACCGATGAACTCAACACTGCTGAGGTCATACTTCCCGGCATCGGGGTGGTCAACGATTCTCTTAATCGGTGTCGGGCTAAAGCTAATATGGGTAATTCGCTCTTTCTCTATAGTCTGCAGGATAGCCTGGGCATCGTAGGTCATGACGACGCAGGTGCAGCCTCGCAGTACTGGATGGAGCCTGGCTCCCCCGCCGGCAGCAAAGAACATCGGTGCGTGCAGCAGGTAAACGTGGTGTGGGTCCAGTCTCCATTCTAGGGCCATGCAAATTATGCCGGTGGCAGCATTCCGGTGAGTTATCATTGCCCCTTTGGGCACACCGGTAGTTCCGCTCGTATAAGAAAGCACGAAGAGGTCATTCTCATTAACATCAACTTCAGGCTCATCGGCTGAATTGGCGGCAATAAGCG
>JAHJRU010000265.1 GCA_018830745.1 Chloroflexota bacterium | reverse complement strand
CGGGAAAGGTAGATGCAAGGTGAGATAAGGCCAGCACAAAAGGAGAACGCCGGCTCTGCGTCCACCAGGCAGACTTTGCCTTCTAAACCGAGACGCCGAGCTATTATTGACAAATTACTATCAGCTATACAGCCGAGTCCCAAGCCTGTATATAACCTGAGTGTCTTGCTACACTGTCTGTGCCAAAAGGTAAAACCCAGAGTCATACCCGCAATGGCCGCCCCTCCCAGGGTGTAGCTAAGAAGGTGAACGCCCAGGTCTGTATGGGTAGGCACAAAAAGGCAGGCAAAACCAGACTCGTCCCAGCCTTCCGGGCATCCAGCCAGAACGGTCCGAATGATCGCTACCGCTAGTAGCAATACCAGAAGCGCGCTGGCACCGATGAGCCCACTAAAAGTCCTATTCGGATGCATTGTCGCCAGTACCAATCTCCTGAAACAAGCCTCTAAGCTGCTCCAGCCTATCAGGTTCAATCTTGCTTATCTCGCCGAGGAATCCCGCGACAGCCAGGTCCCCAAGGTCATCGATCATGTTTTGCACCCTACTCCTGGCGGCCTCGTGTAAAAACTCCTGACGGCTTTTAGCCACCAGATAGGAATATTTCTTGCCCTGCTTAGTGCGGGTTAGTAGCCCTTTGTCTACAAGGTGCACCATAACCGTCATCACAGTGGTATAGGCAATCAGCCGTCTTCGCTTGATAGCGTCAGTTACCTGCTGGACAGTGGCCTCACCCACCCCCCACATGACCTTCATGATTTCCAGTTCCAGGCTGCCCAGCAGGTTCTTTAACATGCTGTCAGCCTTTCCCCCGGTCCAGACCTTGTCTTTTTTGCCTGCCGACATGATTCCAAACATCCTGCCGAATAATAGTTATAGTGTAACTACTATGTGATAGTAGCAGATTCTGTCGGACTGTGCAAGCTTAAATTGTATCGAGAGTATTACAATATGTCTTTCTTGATCTGTTCGAATTCTTCCTTATTTATCTCGCCCCTGGCGTAGCGCTCTTTAGCAATCTCCAGAGAGCCGCGTTTCGTGGTGGATTCTCCTCGCCGGGTAAACGCAACGACACCCCATACAATCAGGCCGATAATCACTATCCAGAGTAACCACATCCAGCCGCCGAAAAACATCATAGTATTATTACTCCTTACCTAGTCATTTTCTTCTTGTGAAGAGATGATTGGCAGACGAAAGAAGAATGTGCTGCCTTTCCCAGCCTGGCTGGTCGCCCAGACACGTCCTCCCTGAGCTTCCACAAGCTGCTTGACAATAGCGAGACCAAGGCCTGAGCCTCCGGTACGCCGCGTTCGAGACCGGTCAACCCGATAGAAGCGCTCAAAAACACGAGGCAAATCCTCAGGTGGAATGCCCGCCCCGTTATCAGTCACTGAAGCAACCACATCTTCGCCATCCGTGACCAATTTCAGCGTTATACGGCCGCCCTCCGGCGTGTAGCGGTAGGCATTGCTCAGAAGATTACGCATGGCCTGCTCAATGCGGTCGGGGTCGATGAGCACCGGAGCCGGGCTATCCGGTGTCTCCAGCGCCAGGTCGACATTTTTAGAGGCAAACTGAGTCCGCATTCCCTCTATGACCCGTGAAGACAGCTTTTTCAAGTCGGTGGCTCTAGGGTGAAATTCTATCTGCCCGCTTTCAACCAGCGACAGGGTGTGCAGGTCATCTATCAACCGCGCCAGCATCGAGGTCTCTTGATGAAGCGAAGCAAGGTTCTCAGCGTTAGCCTCAAGAACGCCGTCCTGCATGGCTTCTATATTTGCCTGTAGCACAGACAGCGGCGTGCGCAGTTCGTGGGCAATGTCAGCCACCATGTCCTGCCGCAGTTCCCGGTCATGGCTCAGGGTTTCCGCCATGGTGTTGAAAGACTCACCTAGCTCTACAAGTTCGTAGGAACCGTGTACCTTCACCCTCTGTCCAAGATCGCCTTTGGCGACCCGGCGCGCGGCTGTGGCGACCTCTCCTAACGGCGCCACAATTTGCCGGGTGAACAGCCAGCCGAGAAGCAGGGCCAAAGCTACGCCGAGAAGACCGACGACCCAGAGCGTCTGCCTCAGGTTGCTAATGAATTCCAGCGCTGCCTCATTGACGGCACCGCCCATCATTCCCCCCATCATACGCTGCATAGCTTCCACGTGGCCCATGAAAACCGTAAAATCGCTGGAAGCAACGCGGTAGGCAAACACGGCTACGAGAGCCACACCTATTGTTGCTGCCAGAAGGAAGGCAGCGGTAAGCCTCACCGAGAGCCGATTGAGCGCTTTAGTCCTGGGCATAGTGCGTCTCCTGAAGCTTATATCCTACTCCATGAACGGTGGCGATGTTACAACCCCCTCCTGGGCCGGCTGCGGCCAGTTTGCGCCGCAGATTTTTGACATGGGCGTCAATAGTGCGTTCATACCCCTCGTAGCTTTCTCCCAGAATATCAAGCAATTGTGCTCGCGATAGGACACGCCCCGGATTTTTGGCCAGGGCTGCCAGAAGACGGAACTCTGTGACGGTGAGCGAAAGGAGTTGGCCGTGACAGGTGGCTTCAAAACGTTCCTCATCAAGCAACAGGTCGCCCAGAGCAAGACGGGACGGGGTCGCTGGGACTGGTGTCGGTCGGGCGCGGCGTAGCACCACCCGAACTCTGGCAACAAGCTCTCTGGGGCTGAAGGGCTTGGTAACATAGTCATCAGCACCAAGCTCCAGTCCGATCAGTTTGTCGGCATCTTCCTGACGGGCGGTAAGCATGATGATGGGGACATCAGAGGAGCGGCGTATCTGGCGGCATACTTCCAGTCCATCAATCTCGGGGAGCATGAGGTCAAGGACAATCAGGTCTGGCGGCTCCTGCCGGAATATTTCCAGCGCCTGCCGCCCGTCATCGGCTTCCAGCACCTGGTATCCTTCACGCTCAAGATAGGCGCGCACCGTGTTCACTATCTTCGGTTCGTCGTCTACGACCAGGATTTTGCCTTTGGACATTTCTTTAGCCTTCTGATTATAAGGATACAAGAATAGGGTAGTTTCTGCAAAAAGCCAGGCGGCGAAAAGCTTTTCGCCGCCTGGGAGTTTAAAATGGTTGCTTTTCAGGGGTCACCGGCCGCCCATCATGCCACCGCCAAAACCGCCGCCAAAACCGCCACCCATCACACCACCACCCATCGTGCCATTGCCCTGACCGGTAAGGCCGTTCCAGAACCGGCTGAAAATGCTGTTCCAGCCATTAGACGCGCTGCGGTTAGCATTAGGGATGGGGGCGCTCCAGCCCGTGGTGCTGTCGTTGTAATCGTAGCCAGGCCCCACCATACCACCAGAGCCGTATCCCTGGCCATACTGGCCTCCCATCATGCCACCACCCATCATGCCGCCGTAGCCACCACCGTAGTTACCCATCATGCCACCACCCATCATACCTCCGTAGCCAGTGGAATCACCGTAGTTACCCATCGTGCTGCCACAGTAGCCTTCCATCTCCTGCCACCAGTCGGCATTTTCTCCTGTGCTGGACAGGTTCTGCTCCAGCAAGGAACTGGCATGTTCGCGGGCAGTTTCGAGAAGTGCATCAGCCTGCTCCTGGGTAAGATAGCCGTATCGCACCTGCAGTTTAAGTTGTTCGGCATAGGGAGCGATGATGGCCGCTATCACCGTATCTTCTGGCACGTTCTGATCCCGGGCTATCTCAGCCAGGGTTTCACCAGTCTGCAGGTCTGTATTCAGCTCTTCGGGGGTCAACCCCAGGGCTTCGGCTACCCTGACCAGGGTGGGGCCGTCAATATACGCACCACTGTAGTTGGCAGTGTCGCTGTCACCGGAGTGCGCCAGCGCTGGCGCGGCTGCGCCAACTACCAACAGTACCAGGGTCACAAAAGCGAGTCCTATCAATCTAATTTTTTTCATTACCATTCCTCCTTAATTCTGCCTTATTTAGTTTGTTCAAGCCCTGCAATCATAATTCAATTTCAAAGCTAGGTACCTCCTTTCACTTATCAGCATAGCAAAAAGATGTGAATAAACCGTGAAGATGGGACGAAGATATTGTGTAGTCCTTGTATTTCTTATCTGAAGAGCTGCCTGCTTTTTTGGGCTTGTCGGCTACCCAGAGTGTCCAGCACAGAGTTATCCCAGTGCTGCTGACGACTCAATATGCCCTTCGGCTTTTCATCCCTCCCCAGCACCTTTTCCACGCTAAGAAATGTCGAATAACCCAGGTGCTTCCCTTGACATGACGCCATTCTTTATCTACACTGAAGCAAGCGCTTTTCGGAGATTGCCCCTATGAAATGTCCCGTCTGCAACAGTTTAATGATAGTCGTTGAGCATGAGAGGATTGAGCTTGATTATTGCGTGAGCTGCTCTGGGGTCTGGTTCGATGCTGAGGAACTGGAGCTTTTGCTGGAGGCCATGCAACTGGAAGGAACCCGCCTATCTTTGGATAATATTCTCACCTCACCTGAAGCCAAGTCAGTGGAGAAGAAGCGGGATTGCCCAATCTGCGGCCGGAAAATGAAAAAGGTGACAATTGGTCATGAACCTGCGGTGCTTATTGACGCCTGCTCATGGGGAGATGGGCTTTGGTTGGACAGTGGTGAGGTTGGCCAGTTGATAACACAGCTACCCGATAGGCCGTCTGAGAAGTCGGACCCGCAAGGACGTATCATCAGCTTCCTGGGAGAAGTGTTCAGAGTGCGGGATTAAGTCAGGCCAGGAAGGGGCAGTCGGGATAGCGCATTCCCGTATCTGCAAGGAGTCCAGGGGCCCGTTATAAGAGCCCCTCCCGAAAGCTACATAAACAGAAGCTATTGTGGAGGTTTTAAATGACAGCAGTCTATATTATTATTGGCATCGTCGTAATTGTTCTCCTCTTTTTCGCAGGAACCTACAACAGCCTCATCAAGATGCGCAACCAGATGAAGAATGCCTGGGCGCAGATAGATGTCCAGCTCAAGAGGAGGCACGACCTTATTCCCAACCTGGTGGAAACAGCCAAGGGTTATATGACGCACGAGCGGGGGACATTTGAAGCCGTTACCAAGGCCCGCAACTTAGCCCAGAAGGCAGTCGGCACTGGTGTTGGTGTCCAGTCCGAAGCTGAGGGTGAACTCAGCAGCGCTCTGGCGCGACTGCTGGTTGTGGTTGAGAATTACCCTGACTTGAAAGCCAACCAGAACTTCCTTGCTCTCCAGGAGGAGTTGACTTCGACAGAGAACAAGATAAGCTTTTCCCGCCAGTACTACAACGATAGTGTCCTT
>JAHJRU010000264.1 GCA_018830745.1 Chloroflexota bacterium | reverse complement strand
GCCGATTCCTCCTCTGCCCTGTATACCAGATACCCAGAGGGACTGGCCTCGGCACTTGAGAAGCTGGCCGCTTCAACCGCACCAGTAAAATCGGCTAACCAGTCTTCAGCCCCGATGTACATCATTAATCCCTTCCGCAAGAAAGGAAGAGCCGCCAGTGACCTCAGCAGTACCCACCCGCCTATCTCAGAGCGGATACGTATCTTACGCTCCATGTCCGGGGGTGCCTCCCTCTCCGATTACGACAACGCTTTCCGTCAGGTTCACAAGGGTGGCAGAGGAGTCATCCCTCTTTCTGCTATCGCCGGCGCTGGTGCCGTCGCCTTGCGGACAGCAGTGCCAGAAGTCGCACAGCGAGAGGCCAAATTAGGCAAAGTGGAACGTAATCGCGAAGTTTCAGACCTGATGTGGCATTTGAACAACTATAAGATTATCATCTGCGCTTGCGGCACTAAGCTAAAGATACCCCCCAAACTCAAAAGTGCTAGCGTCAAATGCCCACACTGTGGCCGTGACAACCGGGTCTGGGAGCAAGAGGGGCAGGAAAAGGGATGAGGCCGAGCAGACCACATGTGTAGCTTTGGCGACACAGGTACAACTCAGTAATAGCCACTTTAGGTATCTTAACTCCCTGAGGGCAGGCAACATTTGCTTATATTGTGTGGTGCAATAGTGGTGGTTGTATCATTTATTAAACCAAAGGCGGTCATACCATTCTCAATGCTCTTCTCCGGCAACCTTCCGGTACTTGGCTGTGGTATTGAAACTGGCATGGCCAAGATGTTACTGAAGCAGCCTCAGCCCGTCACCGGAGGCATCCTCCTTCATGGCATGAAAGCTAAAGGCATCACGCAGGCGGTGAGGGCTGACACCCCTTAATCTACCGGTTTCCGGGTTGATTAAATCTGGAATGCCTGCTTTGCTGGCGCAATCTCTCACTATCTGCCAGGCGCGATGCCGGTTGATACGGAAAAGTGGAAATGCAGCATCCACAGAGCTGGACTTGACAAGCCAACATCGCCAGCCTAGACTTTGAGAGAGCGTCTTGATTTACTATTTGGTGCGCTTGACAGCCGCCGTTGATGAAATACTGCGGAGGGCAGGAATCAGTCTTGACCAGGACGAGCTATTATTAAGCAATCCTCACCCGGTGGCTCACTATTACATCCTGTCAAATACGTTCCTCTTGGTTTCTGCAGAGAACAAATAATTGGAGGTAAGCAAATGGTAGAGAAAGCAAACTATACCACAATTCAGTATGAAAAAAGTAAGGATGACCCGCACATCGTACATATCAGGCTAAACCGGCCGGACAAGAATAATGCCATAAGTATCGGGCCGGGGAAAATGACGGCGGAGTTACAGGATGCTGTTTGCCGGGTAAATGAAGACGAAAAAGTGAAGGTAGTTATATATTCGGGGAATGGCCGTAATTTCTGCGCGGGTTTCGACCTCTCGGAGGTGTATCGTGTATACCATGGTGCCCCGGGAGTGCGGCCTTTGCAGTCTAAAAGACTTCAGGTTGACTTTGACCATGTAGGTGGGCTGCCACGGGCGCTTCTTTTCTGTAATAAGGTGACTATTGCTCAGGTGCACGGGTGGTGTATCGAGGCCGGCATGTATCTGGTTGAGACCAGTGATATTGCCATAGCGTCAAAAGATGCCAAGATTTCCCACCGTGGGCAAAGGCTGGCATTCGGGGGACAACCCTTCATGCCCTTTGAGCTGTTCCAGGGTCATACCAAGAAGATTACGGAAATACTCCTTACCGGGAGAACCATCAGTGCGGAGGAAGCGGAGGAAATAGGGATCATAACCAAAGCCGTTGAACCTGAAGAATTAGAAGAGGAAGTTCTCAATTTGGCCAGGGCAATTGCCCTTCTACCCATTGACGCCATAGTCATGGGAAAAATGCGCCGAAGAATTAGCTATGAACTCATGGGGGCCATCAACATGACGGTACATCCTGTTTTCCACACCCTCAGTACTAATCTGGTCTATGCCGATGATGAAAAGGAGCATGTTTTCATCAGAGACAGGGAGCGTATCGGTGAAAAAGAAGCTTTTCACAAACTCCATGAGGCTTTTGAAGAGGCGCTTGATAAAACGAAATATTTCAAGAGTTTCGGGAGATAAAGTACTAAAACCCTAACAGAGTGCTTCTAAAGTTGACTTTGCCCGGGTGACAACAACGCGGAGATTTCACCAATATCTTCAACATCTTCCAGTCGCTCAACCAGCCTGGTAAGCTGGCTGGGGACAGTCTTCTCCATAGGTATAGCGGCACAAGCAACGCAATCAACCAGCTTCCTGTCAAATTCCTCTCTGGTCATGGGGTTATTAATATGCCCTTTAGGGTAATCAACTGCTGCTGAGTACTGTTTGCCGTCAGTCAGCGTCACGGTTACTTTGGCTGGGGAAATCTCCCTGCCGGCGGCTCGGGTAATCCTGTCATTGGGGTAACAGCGAAGCCGGGTCATGAGCTCAATGATTTCCGGTCTGTGGATTGCGTCCTCGGTAAAATCACTGATGCTGACCTCCTTTGTTGCGAGAGCTACCGCGGTAGCATAGGGTATGCTGAACTGAGCATCTACGACATTTCTCGGTTTATTTTTAATATCCACCGGCAAACAGAGGCTTTTATAGGCCAGCTTGCTGACCTCAATGATAACTTCCTGTATCCTGTCGGTGACAATGTTGTGTTCCCCGACCAGAGACATGGCTGCGGTGATGGCGCTGTGAGCAATCCGACAGCAGGGATAGGGCTTATAGGAAAGATTGGTTACCTCAAATCTTTGGCCTAGCTCAGAAATCATAGCCGCCGGTTCGTAATCGTCTCTACCGTAAAGGCTAAAAATACCAGATTTCCCTTCAAACACACTCTTGGCACCAGTAATACCCTCCCGCGCCAGTAATGCGGCCAGGATACCGCCACTTGCAGCGAACCCGGGTTGCAGCCGCTTGGTTAGAGCGCCGTCGATAACGCTCTGCTGGTTTCCAGATGCCTGAGCATAAGCAATACCCAGAGCATTCTTCATCCCTTCCGCATCCAGCCCGAGGAGTTTTCCAGCTACTGTCGCCGCACCGAAGTAGCCGTATAAGGCGGTAAGAATCCAGCCAATCCAGGATTTGGTAGCCAGTCCCATGCGGCATACAACATCAATTCCCAGCGCGACAGCGGTAATCACCTCTTTCCCGCTTACTGTACCCAGGTATTCACCCATAGCTAAG
>JAHJRU010000263.1 GCA_018830745.1 Chloroflexota bacterium | reverse complement strand
TACAGCTTGGCTTTCTTAATCTCGTTCATCACTATCCAGTCGGCGCCGCGCAGTATCTCCAGTTTCTCCTGCGTGACATCGCCGATGATGCGGATGGCCAGTCCGGGCCCGGGGAATGGCTGCCGCCATACCATATCATCCGGCAAACCCAGTTCCAGCCCCACCTGGCGCACCTCGTCCTTGAACAGGTACCGCAGGGGCTCAAGCAGTTTGAGCCTCATCTTGGCCGGCAGACCACCGACATTGTGGTGGGTCTTTATCTTGGCGGCGGCTTTGCTCCCTGAGGAGGCGCTCTCGATGACATCGGGATAGAGGGTGCCCTGAGCCAGAAAATCGACCTTGCCTATCTTGGTAGCTTCTTCTTCAAATACGGCGATAAACTCCTTGCCTATGATTATCCGCTTCTCCTCAGGGTCGGTTACGCCATCTAACCGGGACATGAATCTTTCGCTGGCGTCGACATATATAATGTTCATTCCCATATTGAGACGAAAAACGTTGAAGGTTCGCTCCACTTCTTCACGGCGTAAGAGCCCGTGGTTGACGAAGATGCAGGTAAGCTGGTCGCCGATGGCGCGGTGAATGAGGGAGGCTACCACGGATGAATCAACCCCGCCGGAGAGAGCATTTATAACCTTACCGTCGCCCACCTGCTCTCTGATATGGGCTATGCTGTCTTCGATAAAGTTGCCCATCTGCCAGTTGCCCTGGCAACCGCATATGTTATAGACGAAGTTTTTCAGGATTTTCTTGCCTTCGGGGGTGTGGGCTACTTCCGGATGGAACTGAAGGCCGTAAATTGCTTTATCACTACTGCCGATAACGGCATAAGGCGAGTTCTCGGTATGGGCCAGGGCGGAAAAACCGGGGGGCATTTCCTCAATCTTATCCCCGTGGCTCATCCATACCGGAGTAGATTCAGGTATGTCAGCGAACAGGGGTGAATCCAGCTGGCTCAGGTGAAGCATGGCGTGACCGTATTCACGTTTGGTCCCCGGTGTCACCTGGCCGCCCAGTTGCTTGGTGAGCACCTGCATTCCGTAGCAGATACCCAGTATCGGCAAACCGGTCTCATAGACGTAAGCGGGAGCCAGGGGAGCGTCCGGTTCGTAGACGCTGGCGGGGCCGCCGGAGAGGATAATTCCCCTGGGGTTAAGCGCGGCAATGTTTTCCCAGGGGGCATCATGGGGTACCATCTCGCAATACACCTGGCACTCACGGACGCGGCGGGTGATAAGCATGCTGTACTGTGAGCCGAAGTCAATAACAACTATCGCCTGGCGCTCAATTTCGGGCTTGGCTTCCTTGGCTGCGACAGGCTCGGCGCTACCGGTCTCCGCTATTTCCAGGTAGGTGGAGACTTCGAGGTCGTCGCTGGTAGCTATCCGGTGGCTATCATCGGTGATAAGTTTTGGTTCGTCTTCAGCCATATTCGTGCCTCTAGGTTACCATTGTGTCGCATTTTCGTCAATTACTTATTTACTGTTAAGTTATGCCCTGCTCCAATATGCGGTAGATGGCGGGCATATCCAGGCTGTTCCGCACCAGCTCCGCCAGGCGGTCATACTGCTCCTCTTTTTCGGCAATCGGGTTATCCCACTTTTCCGGGAGCCCGCAGCGCCGCCGCAAGCCGTTCAGCAGGGCTCTCCTGAACCCCGGGTTGTGGAACAGTCCGTGCAGGTAGGTTCCCAGTACCGCGCCTTGCGTGTTGAGCCGGCCGTCAAGATAATCAACCTTGCTTTGAGGCGTCTCCGTGATGTGGAAGGCGCTCATGTCTTCGCCACCTTCGGTCTGTCCCATGTGTATTTCGTACCCCATCACTTCGTAGCCGTCCGTTCCTTCAAGCAAGCCGCGGCTGTTAGCCACCTGTGCCCTGACCTGCCGGGTGGACTTGTCGGCGGTAAAAGTGGTCACCACGTCCAGCAAACCCAGTCCCAGGGCACTATCCGTTTCAGATTCGGCCCCCTGCGGATCGAGTAGCTTTCTGCCCAGTATCTGGTAGCCCCCACAGATGCCGATTACCGGGGTGCCTTGCTTTGCCTGCCGGATTATGCTCTCAGCCAGTCCTGACCGCCAGAGATGGAGCAGGTCGCTCATGGTGCTCTTGGTGCCGGGTATGATGATGAGGTTTGCGCCTTCAACCTGGCCGGGCCGGGTTACGTAGCGCACCTGGCAGCCTTCATCTTCCAGAGGGTCGAAGTCATCGTAGTTGGAGATATGAGGCAGATGAACGATAGCGATGTCCAGGTCTGCCGATGGTGGGCTTGCCGGCCGGTTGTCCAGATATACCGAGTCCTCCTGGGCAATGCTGATGTCCCGGAAGTAGGGCACCACACCCAGCACCGGTCGGGACGTGCGCTTCTCCAGGAAGTCGAGTGCCGGCTGAAGCAAGTTAACGTCGCCGCGGAACTTGTTGATAATGAAGGCTTTAATATAGTTGCGCTCGTCCTCGTCCAGTAGCTCCAGAGTGCCCACCAGCGAGGCGAAGACGCCTCCGCGGTCGATATCTCCGCAGAGCAGGACGGGAGCCTGAGCCATACGGGCTATTCTCATATTAACTATTTCTCTCGCCTTGAGGTTTATCTCGGCCGGACTCCCCGCTCCCTCAATAACCACCACATCATAGGCCGAGCGAAGTCGGTTCAAAGATTCCTCTATCACCTTTATCAGGCCCGGTGTTTGCTGGTAGTATTTTTCAGCGGATGTGCTGCGGCTGACCTTACCTTGAACGATTACCTGAGATTTGGCGTCGGCTTCCGGCTTGAGGAGTACCGGGTTCATGTCCACGGTGGGCTCAATCCCGGCGGCTTCCGCCTGGGTCACCTGGGCTCGCCCCATCTCTCCACCATCTCTGGTGACAAATGAGTTGAGAGCCATGTTCTGTGATTTGAAGGGAGCGACGCGAAACCCGTCCTGCTTGAAGATACGGCAGAGGGCGGTTACCATGATGCTCTTGCCCACCGAGGAAGCCGTTCCCTGTATCATCAATGTTCTGGCTGGCATCTTCTATCCACCCCTGATTTTCTCAATCGCTTTAATCAGTTGCTGGCATTCCGGCATCGTGCGGGGGGCGATGCGGATGTAGCCGGGGAGACCAAACGAAGTGCAGTCCCGCACCAGCATTTTTTGCTCCAGAAGCCTATGGCGGAACGCCGGGCTATCATTCACCTTAACCAGGAAGAAGCTTGCCTCGGATGGCAGGGGGGGCAGGCCGAGGCGGGCAAGTCCGGTTATCAGGTACTCTTTGGCTTCTTTAATCTTAGCCTGAGACTGCTTGACATAATCCTGCTCTTTCAGGGCGATAATGCCTGCCTGCTGGGCGACGGCGTTGACGTTCCACGGTGGCAGTATGCGGCTCAGCGTATCGATGATATTCTCATGGGCTATGCCGTAGCCCAGGCGCAGTCCCGCCAGGGCATAGTCCTTGGTCATGGAGCGCAGGATAAGCAGGTTACCGCGGTCGATCATATCCAGCGAAGACCAGGAATTATCGACAAAGGTTAGATAGGCTTCGTCCAGGATTAGCAGTGATTCCTGACTGTTAACCAGTATCCTCTCTATGGCGTTACGGCTGAGGTAGCGGCTGGTGGGATTATTAGGGTTGGTGATGAAGATGCCGCTGGGACGGTGTTTCTGGATTAACTCGATGGTGTCGTTTACCTCCAGCCGGAAGCCCTTTTCCGGTGAGAGACGTTGCTCCGTAACGGAAGCACCGGCGATGCGGCAGGCGATTTCATATTCCCCGAAGGTGGGTGTAATGATGAGCACCTGGTCTCCTGGCTTGAAGTAGGCCAGGGCAGCCATGCGGATGAGTTCGGTGGAGCCGCTGCCGACCAGAATATTGCCGGGCGATAGTCCCAGGGCTTCAACCAGGGCGCGTTTGAGGTCGGTGGCGGCTGAATCGGGATACTG
>JAHJRU010000262.1 GCA_018830745.1 Chloroflexota bacterium | reverse complement strand
TATCTCGGGGAGCCGCTCTTTTTCCACCCAGATTGCTTCTACCAGTTCTAAATTACTGCCCCCACCCCAATTATTATTCTCAGCTCTGCCATCAGGCGCTCGTCGGCTATCCGCCTATCAAGCCCGCAATGGGTGAAATACCTAGTTTAATGACATCGGTTAGAATGGCGGGGTATATGCCAACCAGCATAATCATGGCTATGAAGGCGAACATGTATACCCGCTCCAGAATATCGGCGTCAGCCACACCATTATACTCCTCCATTGGTGGTCCGTAGAAAGCCCGCTGTATCATCCAGAGTATATAGCCGGCGGCTAAGACCACACCTATGGCTGACAGGATGGTATAGATTTGGACACCGCTAACCACGGTGCTGGAAAAGCTGCCGATAAAGATAAGGAATTCAGCGGCAAAGCCACTGGTGGTCGGTAGTCCCAGAGAGCCCAACCCGGCGATGGAGAAGACGACGGTGATGATGGGTATCTGCCGCGCCAGACCCCCCAGTTTCCTGAGGTCGCGCTCCTTGACATTATGTATCACCAGGCCGGCCATGGCAAACATGAGCCCGGTCAGGAGGCCATGACTTACCATTTGCAGGGCAGCTCCGATAAGGCTCAGCTTACTCAGGGCAAAGATACCCAGCAGCACAAACCCCATGTGGCTGACACTGCTGTAAGCAATCATTCTCTTGATGTCTGTTTGTCTAAAGGTCAGGGCGGCTCCATAGATAATGCTAATCACCGCCAGAGTAAGCAGTAAGGGTGCGTAGTTTACGGCTTCCTGTGGGAACATGCTGACAACCAGTCGAATCATGCCATAGCCGCCCATCTTAATCAGTGCCCCGGCCAGCATCACACTGCCGGCGGTGGGCGCATCGGTATGGGCATCGGGCAACCAGGTATGCAACGGGAATACCGGTAGCTTAACGGCAAAGCCGGTAAGCAGCAGGAAGAACATGGCAGCGGTTGGGATTACCGCCCGGGCTGATGCTGTGCCACCCTGGGCAATATCCATCATGCTCAGGCTGCCGGTGGTAAAGTAAACGCTAAGGATACCAGCCAGCATAAAGGCGCTGCCGAATAACGTATAGATAACATATTTAGTGGCCGAGTATTCTTTTCTGCCCGACCCCCAGATAGAGATGAGGAAGTACATGGGGATAATCTCTATTTCCCAGAAGATGAAGAATAAAAGCAGGTCGAGGGAGGTAAATACGCCCAGGATGCTGGTTTCCAGCAGCAGCAGCCAGGCGAAGTATTCCCGTGTTCTCGAGTGAATCTTCCAGGAGATGAGGACGCAGAGGAATCCCAGAAAAGCGGTCAAAATTACCAGTGGCAGGCTCAAGCCATCGACGCCCACGTGATAGAAGGCATTGATGGCGGGAATCCAGGACACCCTTTCGGCAAACTGTATCACCCCGGCAGATGCCAGCGAGCGGTCAAAGCTGATGAACAGGATGAGGGATAAGACCAGAGAGGCCAAGGTAAAAATAGCGGCGGTGTACCTGATAGCCCGCTCCGATAGAGCCGGTATAAGCGCTATCAGGATAGCCCCCACCACTGGCAGGAAGATTATCCAGGTCAGATAATTAAAGTCCAACTATGCCGCTCCTACAGAGATTATTTATCAACCTTACCCTTTTTAGACTTCTCTGGAATGAATCCCAGAAAAAATAGGAAGAAAAGAAAGAAAAGGAATAACCCGCCCGGCGTTATTAACCCGGTGAAGCCTAGAAATCCTAACCATCCCAAGTTACCAAGCTTGTTTTTCATGTTCTACTAACTCCATACTGACGCAAGAATCATCCCGCGAGATACACGACAATAATTATGGCCAGAATACCAATTCCAATGAACAGTCCGTAAAGTTGCAGCTGTCCGGTTTGAGCGTGACGGATAGCCCGGCCACTGGCTATCGCCCCGTTGGCTATCCCATTTACGGTTCCGTCGACGGCATAAGTATCTATTTTCTCCAGTCCACCAAACAAAACCTTAAGCGTAACTATTTTAACGATGATATTCTCATAAAGCTCGTCTAACCAGTACTTCCGGGAGAACAGGATATATAGAGGCTTGAACATGTCGCCGATTCTTTCCGGTGACAGCCATTTAGCCTGGTACATGGCATAAGCCAGGAATATGCCGGCTAAAGCTACCAGGAGCGATATCAGGGGCAGGCTGTGGGTCAATACACTGAAGAAGCGTTCAAAGAAGCCGTACGTCTCACCATGCCCCATGAAGACATCGAAGCCCCCGGTGACATTCCACCAGCCGGAAACAATACCCAGAAAAGCCAGGATAACCAGCGGCACGACCATGACCGGCGGTGATTCGTGGGGGCCGGAGTGGCCATCGTGGCTGTCATGTCCGCCGTGAGCATCTTGAGCACCCCCGCGGTACTCGCCGTGGAAGGTTATAAATACCGCCCGGAACATATAGAAAGCGGTCATAAATACGGTAATCAATGCCAGCCAGAACAGTATCGGCTGGCTTTCCAGGGTGGTAGCCAGTATCTCGTCCTTGCTCCAGAAGCCGGACAAAGGCCAAACCCCTGCCAGGCTCAATGAACCGATTACAAAGGTGATATATGTCCAGGGCATCACCTTGCGCAGTCCCCCCATCAGCCGCATATCAAAGGTTCCGCCGCTGGCATGGCTGACGCTGCCGGCACCAAGGAACAGCAGGGCTTTGAAGAAGGCGTGGTTGAACAGATGGAAGATGCCCACAGCCACGCCACCAGTCCCCAAGCCGAGCATCATATAACCCAGCTGGCTGATGGTGGAGTAAGCCAGCACACGCTTGATGTCGTCCATTACCAGTCCCATGGAGGCGGCGAAGATAGCGGTAAAAGCGCCAATAACGGCCACCGTGGTTAGTGCCTCCGTGGAATGCTCGAATAGCGGGAAGGTGCGGGCAACCAGGAAGACTCCGGCGGCGACCATTGTGGCCGCGTGGATGAGGGCGCTGACCGGTGTGGGGCCCTCCATAGCGTCCGGCAGCCATACGTGAAGCGGAAACTGGGCCGACTTGCCTGCCGCACCGGCGAAGATACCGATGGCAGCCCAGGTGAGGGTGGTGCCAGCCAGCGCTCCGCTTATAGCCAGGGAGTGCAGCTCCTGGATGTCAAAGGTTCCGGTGTTGTAGTAGAGCGAGAGGATAGCGATAAGGAAGCCGAAGTCGCCCAGACGGGTAACGATGAATGCCTTCTTGGCGGCGTCGGCGGCTGACGGTCGGTGGAACCAGAAGCCTATTAGAAGGTAGGAGCACAGCCCCACCATTTCCCAGAAAACGAACATCAGCAGCAGGCTATTTGCCAGGACCAGGCCGAGCATGGACATGGTAAATAGCGACATAGCGGCGTAGTAGCGATGATAACCGGGGTCGCCCTTCATATAAGCCTGAGAATAGATTTGTACCATCAGGCTGACGATGGTGACTACCAGCAGCATCACGGCGGTTAGCGAATCCAGCATCAAGCCCAAGCTGATGGTTATGGCGTCTTCAATGACCACCCATTCGATGTCGGGTATGAGTATCTTGTGGTCTGGTGCCGCCATAACTGACGCCAGTGCCCAGAAGGACAGCACCATGCAGCTTCCAATGGCGGCGATAGTGATATAGCCGGCGACCTTCGACTCCGAGCTAACGAAAGGCCGAATGAAAAACGCAATTATAATAAATGAGAAAAGGGGTAGCAGAAATATAAGCCAGACAAACTGATACGGCATTATAGCTTCCTCAGAATCTCCTCGGTAACGTGTTCTTTATCCTGGGGCACCAGAATAGAATAGCTGGTGAATTCCCGTCCCACAGGCTCGCCAGTAGCCGGCATGATGCGGGTGGGAACCCCTTCCCCCTCGAAGAGTTCCTTCCACATCTCCGCCATCATCAGGTTAGGCGCCTTTTTAATTTCAATCCACATTATTTCCTACCACTTCATCAAATTAATCTGGCTGGCATCTATCGTCTCGCGGTTGCGGTAGATGCCGATTATTATAGCTAAGCCTACGGTTGCCTCGGCGGCGGCTACCACGATGATAAAAATAGCAAATATATGCCCGGTAAGCAGTGCCGGTACGATATATCGGGAGAAGGCCACCATAGCTATGTTTACGGCATTCAGCATGATTTCAATAGACATCAGGATAACGATGGCGTTACGCTTGGACAGGGCACCGTAAAGCCCGATAGCGAAGAGCACCGCCGATAATATTATATAATGCTCCAGACCTATACTCATCTACTTTTCCCTCACCAGGACGATGGCTCCGATAATAGCGGCCAGTAAGAGAATCGGGGCAATCTCTACGGGTAAGATAAAACCTTCCACACTGAACAACAGGCCGGCTATTGCCGAGGTAGTCGGTTCCTGGGGTGGCACGCTGGACACCTGCCATCGGGTGTTAAGAACGGCGAAGGTTACGGTACCCACAAACAGAATCGCTACGATAAAAGCAGGCAGCCTCAATTTGTTGGAAGGGCTGCCATGCTGCACATCTCTGGTGAGCATGATAGCCAGGAGAATAAGAATGGATATGGCTCCAACATAGACCAGAATCTGAGCGGCTGCCAGGAAATCGGCATGGAGGGTGATGTAGATTCCGGCTATAGCGATAAAGCACAGTATCAAGGAAAGCGAGGCGCGAAATACGTTGCCGAGCAGCACCACTCCCAGCGCTGACAGTACTCCTACTATGGCAAGTGCCCAGAAGGCAATAGTAAGTACCATTACTCCTCTTCCCGCTCGGTTATTTTTTCCAGAAGCAGGGTCTGCCGGGGTAGTTCTTTGGCTATCTCGGGGAAGAAATACCCGCTGGGCTGCTTTTTCCCCGATTCCAGCATCATATCTTCTTTGGACTGTACCAGGTCGTTACGCCGGTACTGGGAACGTTCGTAAGCATAGCCCATAAACAGGGCATTAAATGGACAGGCTTCAACGCACAGACCACAGAAAATGCAGTAACCGGTATCCACCTCGTACGTTTCGACTTCATAGTTATTATTTATGTCCGGGCTGGTTGAGGTGACAATCCTGATGGCACCCTCGTGGCAAGCCTTGGCGCAGGTAGCGCAGCCGGTACATTTATCTTTGCTCCATACCAGTTCGTTGCCGCGTGTCCGGCGAGAAGGATGAAGCCGCTGCTCCGGATACTGCACCGTAATCGGATGGCGGAACAGGTGCTTAATGGTTACCATTAAGCCCTTGGCAATGCCGATGCCATACCGTTCAAACTTCAACTCTGCCTCCCCCGAGCTTAAAGAACTTCGACCATAGCAGTATCAAAATTGCCATTATGGCAAAATTAACCGGTATTAAGGGCCAGGGCATGGCGGGCCAGACCAG
>JAHJRU010000261.1 GCA_018830745.1 Chloroflexota bacterium | reverse complement strand
GCCTACACGCGAAAGATGGGAAGATAACGAAGAAAGAGTTCAACGCACCCTTTGCCCTGATAGCCCGGCATGCAAGTGGTTCGGGAACTGTTACGAGTGGTGGGCGATACTGGATTTGAACCAGTGACCTCTGCGATGTCAACGCAGCGCTCTAACCAACTGAGCTAACCGCCCGTGTATACGATAATATTACTGTACGGTCTGCCCACCGTCAAGCGAATTGCCTTTTACCACCAAGAAGAAAGCCTGCTCCGGCGCAATCTGGGGAAATAGTACGGATATCCCTGCATCAATCAGGATAATGCCAATGGCAGAGAAGAGGGTTCCAAACGCTCTAAGGTATGCGCCAATTTGCCCATTTACCTTTATCCACCTCCCCATTGTAGGCTAACTTAGGCGTCACTCCACGAGCAATAGCCGCTGCCAAGAACGCCTTGGTTATATCGCCGGCAATAAAGGGAACAGCCCCCATACTGAGGAGAGTGGTAAAGGAAACGGGTTCTCCTTTTACCAAATTGAGCCACAGGCCAAGCTGAAGAAGACCGGGAACATAGATCAGGACAAAGTTGGCAAAGAGCATCAGCGCCAGCATACTTACAAAGCTTCTTGACCTAACATACTTATCTGTAAAATAACCCAGAAAGACGGCAGCTAGTACAAAGCCGACAATGTATCCTCCTGTGGGCCCGGCAACATGGCTCAGACCGCCTGACCAGCCAAAAAACCAGGGCACTCCAGCCGCACCGAGTCCAGCATAGATGGCCAGACTTGTTCCTCCCCACCACCTGCCCAGCAGTACACCGGCCAGCAGCACAGCAAAGGTCTGCCCCGTCACCGGCACCGGGCTCCACGGAAGTATAATCCTAATCTGAGCAACCAAGCCGGTAAGACAGGCCATACCAATAGCCAGAACCAACTTTTTGGGTATACTCAGTTCATATCTCCACCGGAAAACATCATATTTAGTTTGATTAACCCTAGCGGCTATGTCCATACTTACCCTCCATTAAAACTATTGGTGCGGTGTCAGGTTTGGCACACGTCCACAAACACTCTGCAAAAGGCTAACTTCCAAAGAACTAGACCGGAGTGGAGAATACAAGCAAACATCCGAGGGTAATTCTACCATATAGCGGATAAGCAAGCAATAACGACTCGACATGCGGGTTCTATGCGGTTGGCTTATGTCCTCCCATGACAGCAATTTCGATGTTTTTGCCGCACTTGGGGCAGGTTATGTTAAGGGTCACCGCCTGGCTCATCACCCTCTCCACTATCGCCGAAACCGTAGAATCAATATTATCTAAACGGTCGTCCAGCATATCCAGTCGCCCGTCCAGCATCTCAAGTCGCCTCTCAATACGCTCGGTAACCAATGAATCCTTCTCGCTTGCCGCGCCGGGTTCATCTTTATCAGCCAACGCTTCACCCCCAGATACCGTAATCAGACTAATTATGGCATCAGGTTATCGATATGTCAAAAATAAAACAGTATTGATTTACCCCAATCGATGGCATATACTGATTCAAAAGCAACGATGTAAATTACGCCTAACGAGCCCTAAGGAGGTGCCCAAATGCCAGAAAAGGAAATCGGCACAGTAAGTGACTTCTTTGCCCACCCGGTAGTAGCTGGCATAGAGCTAACCGACACATTAAAAGCGGGGGATACCATCCACATCCATGGTCACACCACCGACATGGAGCTCACGGTTCAGTCAATGCAGATCGATAATGCCAACCTGACTGAGGGTAAAGCCGGAGATGCCGTCGGTATCAAGGTACCCGACCGCGTAAGAAGGGGAGACAAGGTTTACAAAGTCACCCAGTAATACACACAAATATTACGGTTTCAGGTAAAAAGACGCCCACTCAGTACCCCAGCGCCTATTTATCGGCGGGCAACCCGGATTACTGGTCGATGCTTCTCAACAGGTTTACCATTTCGATGGCCTCTACCGCCGCATCAAAGCCCTTATTGCCCACCTTGGTCCCCGCTCGTTCAATGGCTTGCTCCAGGTTCTCCGTGGTGATTACACCATAAACCACCGGCAAATCGGTATCCAGAGAAACCTTAGCAATCCCTTTGGTCACCTCAGCAGCAATATATTCGTGGTGGGGAGTACCCCCACGAATCACCGCCCCCAGGCAAATTACGGCATCATACTTCTTCGTCTGGGCCAGCTTCTTGGCGGCTAAGGGAATCTCAAACGAGCCCGGTACCCAGGCAACCTCAATGTCCTCCTCACCAACCCCGTGCCGGAGCAGAGCATCCTGCGCCCCTTCCAGCAGCTTACCGGTAATAAACTCGTTAAAGCGGGAAACAACCAGCGCAAACTTTAACCCTTTTCCCAGCAGCACGCCTTCATATAGTTTGCCCATTACTGCCTCCTTTTTTCATGGCTTAGCCAAAACTAACTATCGTCAGCATCCCCTATTCCCAGGAGATGCCCCAATTTTTTCTGCTTGGTCTCCAGATAGTAGCGGTTATGCGGATTTGGTTTAGTAACTATCGGCACCGTCTCCACTACTTTCAGACCGTAACCCTCCAGACCAACCACCTTCTTGGGATTATTGGTAAGTAAACGTATCTGGCGTAAACCGAGGTCAGCCAGAATCTGGGCACCGATACCGTAGTCCCTCAGGTCAGGAGCAAAGCCGAGCTCCACGTTTGCTTCCACGGTATCCAGTCCTTTATCCTGAAGGGCATAAGCCCGGATCTTATTGTGGAAGCCTATACCCCGCCCCTCCTGTCTCATATACAGCAGGACACCCCTGCCTTCCTGGGCAATCTTCTTTAAAGCCATGCCAACCTGCTCCCCGCAATCGCAGCGCAGGCTACCGAAGACGTCTCCGGTCACGCACTCGCTGTGCACCCGCGCCAGTACCGGCTCATCGGTCAGTATATCCCCCATTACCAGGGCTAAGTGCTCATCAGCGTCGGTATCACTCTTATAGGCAATGGCACGAAACTCACCGTACACGGTGGGCAACTTAGCCTCAGCCATCCGGTGCACCAGTCTTTCGTACCGGCAACGGTAAGCAATGAGGTCGGAGATGGAGACAATCTTAAGCCCAAATTTCTCCGCCATAATCTCCAGTTGTGGTAATCGCGCCATACTACCGTCTTCATTCAAAATCTCGCAGATGACCCCGGCGGGATAAAGCCCTGCCAGGCGAGCCAAATCAACTATCGCTTCAGTATGTCCGGCTCGCACCAGCGCTCCGCCTGGTCGGGCACGCAGGGGGAACATATGCCCGGGACGGGCAATATCTTCTGTCCTCGTTTTCGGGTCAACCATCGCTTTCACTGTTTCCGCCCGGTCTGCGGTGGAGATGCCAGTACTAACCCCATGCTTTGCCTCCACTGAAACAGTAAAAGCAGTGGAGAACTTGGAGGTATTTTCCCCCACCATCAAGGGAATTTTCAATGCATCCAGCCGCTCACCAATTATCGGCATGCAGATTAATCCTCTGGCTTCCTTAGCCATGAAGTTTATAGCTTCTGAGGTAACTTTCTCAGCGGCTATAGCCAGGTCGCCCTCGTTCTCTCTATCCTCATTATCGACGATGATGACAAACCTGCCCTCTTTTATCTCTTCAATCGCTTCCTTAATGCTAGCCAGGCCCATATCCAATTCTCCTTATGCACCGGGTGAAATCAGCCTACCAAAAACCCGTGTTCCTGTAAATAATCAACGGTTATACCCGAGGTGCGCCGGGTCTGGGTAAACTGCTCCACATATTTGGCAATAATGTCTACCTCAAGATTAACCTGGTCACCCACCTTTCTCTCTCCCAGATTAGTATGCCGCCTGGTGAAGTCTACCATAGACACCTGAAATGAGCTATCACTCCTGGCAGTTACCGTCAGGCTAATTCCATCAATGGCAATAAAGCCTTTATCCACTACATAACGCATTACTTCAGGCGGCGCTTCAAAGGTAATAATGAGTGCCTCACCATCCGGCACCGCAGCCGCCAGCTTCCCGGTGGCATCCACGTGACCCTGGACCAAATGCCCCCCCACCTGTCCCCCCAGAGCCAGCGGGCGCTCCAGATTAACCCTGTCTCCAGGTAAAAGTCCTCCCAGATTGGTACGGTTTAACGTTTCCGGCATAACATCCACGGAAAACGAACTGGAATCGAAACGGGTTACGGTCAGGCATACCCCGTTAACGGCCATACTCTGGCCCAGCGCCATCCCCTGGGCGACCTGCTCAGCCGCCACCACCAGGCTCCCCGTTCCGGTGGAAATAACCCGGCCTATTTCTTCTACAATTCCGGTGAACACCCTGATCACCTATCCCCTGGGCACATACCCGCTTATCATTACATCGTCGTCAATATTCTCGACCTTAATCCGCTCCAGCCTGAGTGCATCCGCCACCTTTTCCACCCCCTGGCCACCCACCGCCATCTTGGCCTCTTCACCACCGATAACAATGGGAGCGATAAAGGCAACTACTTTATCTACCAATCCTAAGTCAAACAGAGAGCCAAAGAGTTTTCCCCCACCCTCAACCAGAACGCTGGTGATTTCCCGCTCACCCAACGTCCGGAATAAATCCGCTAGACTAACCAGTCCCTCGACTGACGGCATCTCCAGTATCTCGGCTCCCACCCTGGCAAAAGCCTTTTTCTCGTCCGGCTTCG
>JAHJRU010000260.1 GCA_018830745.1 Chloroflexota bacterium | reverse complement strand
CTACGTAAACCGGAGGAGATAAAGTACGTCGATTACGAGTGCAAGAAACCGATTATTGATACCAAGCAGATGTCCTACATCTTTGAGTCGGAGGAGCCCAATATAGGTGAAGAAGGCCAGTGGTTTGGTGAGAAGGGCCGGGATGAGGACTCCAGACCCAAGAAAAAGTAAAGCAATTAACCGTTGTTGACATAAGTCACATACATATCCGGGTTCCCACAATACAATTATGGCAAAACTGGTTTTGCAAAAAGCAAGGGGAACCGTGTGATTGGTGTTGTCACAGAGAGAGACATTCTTTATATTGCAGGCATGCATCTTGACCCGACACCAGTAGACTTCTTCGATGAGATAGAAAGCGATTAAGAAAGGGGTGTAACCCTGGTGGAAACTAAAACGCCCGGCTTTAATGAGAACCTCGATATACTGGAGAAAGAAATACAGGCATCTCTGGTTAAAGACAGACTTCCTTGCGCCGTAGCCTTCACCATAACGGAAAAGCTAGACGTTTCTCCGGGAATGGTTGGTGATAAGGTAAATGAGCTAAAGATAAGGATAACTAACTGTCAACTGGGTTGTTTCGCTGTAGAGAAAGCCACCCGCCCGGGTCTGGATAACATGGAAATAGCCGCCGCGCTGGCAGAAGAATTACAGGCGGCCATGATTGACCGGCAGTTGCCTTGCAGCGCAGCTTTCGAAGTAGCCCGGAAACTCAAAGTCAGCCGGAAGCAAGTTGGCGACGCCGCAACCAAGCTAAACATCATGCTAATTGATTGCCAGTTGGGTTGCTTCTGACGGTATGATGAAAGCCAGCTAGACCAGGGAATATGCTTGCAGGTCATACATTCCGGGCAATTACCTTAATCGGTAGCTAAAGACATTCTCGAAATTGCCGGCAGCTCTCTACGAAACGTGCAGCCATATGGGGCAAACTACCCAGATGAAGGTGAATATAGGAAGCGAGCAGTTTCTTCTTCTGGAAACCTTCTCGACAACTCTCCTTTTCCAGGATACTATACGCATTAGCCCCATCAGCGCCATTCTTCAGCACTGACCAGTGGAACTCGTGGCCCCGAACGATTTCGCCCTGGCGCAGGATAGGGCCATCATGCAGAGCCTGAACCGTGCGGTAGCCCAGACTGAGACGAGGTCTGTCAATCTGAGAGGAAACAGGTATGACTCCGACCATCGGATATTCGTTACCCTCGAGGTCCCCGATGCTTCTGCCGAGATACATTAACCCGCCACATTCAGCATAAATCGGCATCCCCTGTCCGGCGGCTTCCCTTACCGCATCCTTGATGGAACTGTTGTCTGCCAGTCCTGCAGCGTAGAGTTCGGGGAAACCACCTCCTATGTAGAGACCGGAGATATCCCGGGGCAGGTTGGTATCCTGTAAAGGACTGAAGGGCGCCAATTCAGCTCCCCACGCCTCCAGAAGGTCAAGGCTGTCCTGGTAGTAGAAGCTGAAAGCCCTGTCTCTAGCCACGCCGATTTTGGCTACCGGTGGCTTCCGTACCGGGGGAAACAGCGAAGGCTCGACTTCGGGGGCCGCTGCCTGCTCTGACAGGCGTAAAATCCGGGGAATATCAAGAGTGGCTTCGATTTGCGCCACCAGAAGTCCCAGGAACTCCTGGTTGACCGGCTCCTCCACCGTGGGAACCAGGCCCAGATGCCGTTCCGGCAGGGACAGGCTGTCGCGCCGGGGTAGATATCCCAGCACAGGAACGCCAGTGTAGTGCTCAATGGCTTCGCGGCACAATTCCAGATGTTTATCACTGCCGATGCCGTTGAGGATGACACCGCCCAGGCAAAGCGAGGAGTCAAAAGCCTGGTAGCCGGCAACCATAGCCGCCAGGCTGCGCGCTCCCTTTCGACTGTCTATCACCAGCAGCACCGGTGCCCCCAGGAGCTTGGCCAGCTCTGCGGTGCTCCCTTCTTCATTTAGTGCTGAGCGCCCGTCATAAAGTCCCATTACCCCTTCGATAACGGCGATATCTTTCCCCGCTGTGGCGCGACCGAACAGTTCGGCCACAACATCACGAGATAGAAGCCACGTGTCCAGATTACGAGAAGGACTGCCGGTTACCCAGGTATGATAACTGGGGTCGATGTAATCCGGTCCGGTCTTGAAAGGCTGTACCTTGAGCCCCTGGCGGGCCAGTGCCCCCATCAGCCCGATAGCCACCGTTGTCTTACCTATACCGCTGGTGATACCAGCTATGACTACTGCCTTCATCGCCCTGATTCCTGTTTAGAATTCAATCCCCGGCTGTGCCTTAATGCCCTTTTTGAGATGGTGCTTTACTTCCCTTAAGTCAGTGGCTACATCAGCGAAATCAATAAGCTCCTGGGGTATATCTCGTCCGGTTAAGACTACGTGCACGGTTTCCGGACGATGCCGCAGCACGTCAAGGACCTCATCGACTGACAGCCAATCATACCGCAGGGGGTAGCTGATTTCGTCCAGAATAACCATTTGATACGCCCCCGAGTTAATCTTCTCCTTCGCCACACTCCATAACTCTTGAGCCAGGTGCTCGTGCTTGCCCGCCTTCTTGCCTCGCTGGGTAAAGCCGGTTCCTCCAGCGAGTATTTCAATGCCCATCCGGCGTGCTGCGCGGTGCTCACCGTAATTTGCCGTTGCGCTCTTGATGAACTGCAGCATTACCACCTTCATATCATGGCCCCAGGCTCTGAGTAAAAGCCCCAGGGCGGCAGTAGTCTTACCCTTTCCATTACCGGTGTTGACCATAACCAGTCCCCTGGTGCGATTTGTGGCGCCGCAGCCTGCCTCCCCACTCCCTGAACTGACAGTATTCACCGTGGTGTCTCGCTGCTCAAGTCGTATTTCGTCTGGTAGCCACGAGGGGTCAACATCCAGCCATCAAGAGCGAATGTGGTTGAATTGCCGATGATTATAGTGGTAATCATGCCAATTTTATAGTCCAGCATGTGCTCTAAATCGGTAACGACCGCTTCCTGCTCATCCCGATAAGCATTGGTTACGATGCCTACCGGCGTCGATGGAGAGCGATATCGCAGGACGATTTCCCTGGCTTCAGCCAGATGACGCTGGCGTTTCCTGCTCCGGGGATTGTAGAGAACTATCACAAAATCACCCTGCGCCGCCAGCTTCAGTCGCCGGGCAATCTCCTCCCATGAGACGAGGTAATCGCTGAGGCTCACCGTGACACAGTCACCGGTTATGGGACTGCCAAGCACAGCCGCACTGGCTACCATCGAAGGTATTCCGGGTATCACCTCTATATCCAGGTCGCCTTCCGACTGCTCGCGGATAATCTCGCCCAACAGCCCCGCCATGCCATAAACACCGGTATCACCGCTGGAGACAAGGGATACCCTCCTCCCTTCCTTAGCCAGGCTAATGGCCCTCTTCACCCGCTCTACTTCCCCTCCCATACCGGTAGCTATAACCTCTTTACGGTTAAGAAAGGGTTCAATCAGGT
>JAHJRU010000259.1 GCA_018830745.1 Chloroflexota bacterium | reverse complement strand
CATGATATAGTGCTGGCGGAAGGCTTTAAACAGAGCAGTGCTCCCAAGATAGAGGTGCATCGCCAGGAGGTCGGTCCGCCCCTGAGTTCCATAAGAAAGCGTATTGCCATCGCCACCGATGAACCGCTGGAGATAAAAGCTCGCCAGCTATCTCTGGAAGACATACCCGGTTTTGCCGACCTATTGGAGGAGGGCTTTATCAAGCCACAGCGGGAGAGAGTCTCCCTTTATGTCAATGATGCCCCCGTAACGCTGACCGCCTTCCCCAGGAAGTTTATCGCCAGCGTCGTTCTTGGTATGGTTTCCGGTCTCAAGGGGGTGGGCAAGGTCAGCCGGCTTGACCTTTTCTTGAGGAAATAAACATGGCAGTAAGACCAATACGGACGCTACCCGACCCGGTGCTCCAGCAAAGAGCGAAGAGGGTTTCCAGCATAGATGGCTCTGTCCAGCGGCTGATAGACGATATGCTGGAGACCATGCCGTATGCCGGTGGTGTAGGCCTGGCGGCTCCTCAGATAGGGGTGTCGCTGCGGGTGATAACGCTGCAGGTGCCGGATGAAGAGCCGATGGTCATGATTAATCCGGAGGTGGTGAAACGCAGCGGAGAGCGGGAGGTGTCGGAGGGCTGCCTCAGTGTTCCCGGCTATGTCGGGGAGATAAAAAGGTCTGAGTCGGTTACAGTGAAGGGGCAGGATAGGCATGGCAAGTCTATCCGCTTCAAAGCCACCGGCCTTACGGCGCAGGCGCTGGAACATGAACTTGACCATCTTAACGGGGTGCTTTACCTTGACCATCTCGAAAGTCGTGAAGACCTTCACCGTATAGAACCGCCTGCCCCGGAAGAGGAAGGCGACTAGTTAGCAGGGGCTAGCTTGCTTTTTAAACCTGCTTTCGATATACTATCGGCGAAAACAATTTAAGAAGAGGTCTGGAGACGCCTGATTTATTCAGGCGAGTCGGACGCAAGCCGGTGTAAGTCCGGCGCAGTCCCGCCTGCTGTAACTGATAGAGGCCTATCAGAAGCCAGAACACCGAGACTCCGGGCACCTTGAGCCTCCACGGAGAAAGGAGGTGGGGTGGTGACCAAACTATGTGAGGAATCCCCCTCGCTTGACTGAGCGGAGGGGGATTTATTTTTTAGCCGGGAAAGCTGGAGGTTATAGTTGGCGTTAAGATATATCAGTGTCCCTCAAGCCATTGAGAAATCGGGTCCGTTTTGCTAATATTGCCCCAACACCGTGGGGCAGACGATAGGCAGGAGCCTTGGGTAAAGTATGGAGGTATACATGTCAGAACTGTTGTCCCGGGTAATTGAAAAGATAGGTTCTCTGGATGGGGAGGCTATGGCTAAGGCAGCCGCCCGGCAGGAGCAATTGACCAAGCCCCCGGGTAGTCTGGGGCGACTGGAGGAGCTTTCTGTCAGGCTGGCGGGCATACAGGGTAAACCGCTTCCTGAGATTAAGCATAAGGCCATTATAACCATGGCCGGCGACCACGGTGTGGTGGCAGAAGGAGTGAGTCTCTGGCCGCAGGAGGTGACGGCGCAGATGGTATATAATTTCCTGGGAGGGGGGGCAGCCATCAACGTGCTGGCCCGGCAGATAGGCGCCAGGGTGGTGGTGGTGGATATGGGGGTAGCGGCTGATTTGGAGCCGGATGCCCAACTGCTATCCCGGAAGGTTGGCCGCGGTACTGCTAATATGGCTCAAGGCCCGGCCATGACCATGGAGCAGGCGGTACAGGCTCTGGAGGCGGGGATAGAGATAGTCACCAGCGAGGCAGACCGGGGGCTCGATATTGTGGGCACGGGTGACATGGGCATTGGTAATACCACCGCCAGCAGCGCCATCTGTGCGGTGATAACGGGAAAGTCGGTAGCCGAAGTGACCGGTCGGGGCACCGGTGTGGAAGGGGCGCAATTAGCGCATAAGCGCGCGGTGGTGGAAAAAGCTCTGGCGGTAAATAAACCGGATGCCAGGCAGCCGCTGGAGGTACTGGCTAAAGTGGGAGGCTTTGAGATTGGTGGTTTAGCCGGAGTGATGCTGGCGGCTGCTGCTCGCCGTATCCCGGTGGTGATAGATGGCTTTATTTCGGGGGCAGCGGCACTGATTGCCACATCGCTGGCACCGGGTGTTGGGGAGTTCCTTATTGCCGGGCATGTTTCTGCCGAGGCAGGCCATCGCTTGATGCTCGGGCATCTGGGGCTCAAACCGTTACTGGATTTGGACATGCGCCTGGGGGAGGGCACCGGTGCCGCCCTGGGCATCTTCCTGGCTGAGGCGGCCGCTAGGGTTCTGGCGGAAATGCCCACCTTCGCTGAGGCGGGGGTATCAGAGAAAAGCGAGATAGAGTAATGAGCTTTTTTGCGGCGTTACAATTCCTGACCATCATCCCTCTGCCCTGGCGGCGCGAGGTCAGCCCGGCCGAGCTGGGCCGCTCGACGGCTTACTTTCCGCTGGTAGGGCTCATCATGGGCCTCATTCTGGTTGGCTGGCGCTGGCTGCTGGGTCTGTTCCTGCCTCCGGCGGTGGCTAACGTCCTGGTAATTGCTACCCTGGTGTTAATTAATGGGGCGCTCCATCTGGAT
>JAHJRU010000258.1 GCA_018830745.1 Chloroflexota bacterium | reverse complement strand
TGCTGCCTCCCATACCCAGAAGAACCACATGGCGGAAGCCAGCTTCACGAACCTCCCGGGCGAAAGCCTGCAGGTTGCTCACCTGCTCGCTCATAAGGTCGATGCTGTTAAGCCAGCCCAGGCGATTCGTTATTTCTTTGGGGTCGGGCTTCCAGAGCGTATGGTCTTTACGCCACAGACGGGAAATAGCATCTCGCCTGCCGAGGTCAGCCAGGGATGCTTCAACGTCAGCAATATAGGTGCCCAGGTTAACGCCGGGGTGGACGTGTTCCGGTGCCAGCAGCCGTGCCTTTTTATCGTCGATGCCAGCCAGCAGCTTTTCGAAGGAGTTGGCAAAAGCCTTAACTCCGTCAGCGAGCAGCTTCGTTGTGATGGCTTCCAGGTTGATACCGGCTGCTTTGAGAGCTTCGAATGTTTTTTCTGCTTCGGAGATATCACGCTCCAGGGTAGCCTCAGCATGGCCATGTTCCAGGAAGGCGTTGATGGTGGCTGGGGGCATGGTATTGACCGTGTCCGGACCGATAAGCGGCTCTACGTACAGCAGGTCGCTGTAGGCGGGATTCTTGGTCCCGGTGCTGGCCCAGAGCGGGCGCTGCACGCGAGCGCCCTTGGCCTTTAGCGCGGCAAAGCGTTCACTCTGGAAAGTCTCCTTGAATGCCTGGTAAGCCAGCTTGGCATTGGCTACGGCCGCCTTGCCCAGCAGAGACTTAAGCGTTATATTTCCCTGTCGGATACGTTCCTCGAGCTGTGAATCGACGGCGGTATCCACCCGGCTGACGAAGAACGAGGCTACGGAGGCGACCCGGCCGGGGTCTCCACCGTTGCGCACCAGGTCTTCCAATCCGGCAATGTAGGCTTCTCTTACCTGCTGATAGCTGTCCAGGGAGAAGATAAGGGTGACATTTACATTGATGCCCTCGCTGATAAGTTGGCTGACGGCCGGCATGCCCTCGGGGGTAGCCGGCACCTTTATCATAACGTTGGGTCGGCCTATAGCTTCAAACAGCCTTCTGGCCTCTTTTATGGTGCCTTCCGTATCGGCGGCGAGCAGCGGGTTGACTTCCAGGCTGGCATAGCCGTGGATGCCATTTGATTCGTCATAAATAGGCCTTAGAAGGTCGACTGCCGATTGTATGTCTTCTATGGCTAGAGATTCATATATTTCGGCGATGTTTTTCCCAGTTCGTGCCAGGGGCAGTAGTGCTTCGTCGTAATCGCTGCTCCCGACGAAGGCTTTCTCAAAGATGGTTGGATTAGAAGTTAGTCCGCTTATCCCCTGGTCAATTAGCTGTTGTAACTCACCGGACTTGAGCATACCGCGGCGAATGTAGTCAAACCATATAGCTTGCCCCAGCTGTTGCGATTGCTGAATAGAATTCATTACTTTGCTCCTGATTCGTGGCTGTCGTTGCTTCCCCGGAGAGCCTGCTGCTCAATGTCGAGGACTTTCTGTAATCGGCGGCGGTGGTGCTCCTCGCCGGAAAAACTTGCCTGGAGAAAGGCGGTGACCAGTTCCGCAGCCAGTTTGTCGCCGATAACCCTTGCTCCCAGGCACAGAACATTCATGTCGTCATGCTCCACTCCCTGGTGAGCCGAGTACGTGTCATGGCAGAGGCAGGCCCGGATGCCGGGCATCTTGTTGGCGGCAACGCAGGCACCAACACCGCTGCCGCAGATAATAATGCCGCGCTGGGCTTCGCCCGAGGCTACGGCGCGGGCGACGGCAATGGCGAAATCGGGATAATCATCCTGCGGGTCAAGGGTATAGGCACCCACATCCAGTATCTCGTAAGACTCCTCCAGAAGCTTGACCAGTTCATTCTTGAGGGCAAAGCCGCCGTGGTCAGCTCCCAGGGCTACCCGTAGCTTCATTTTTACCCCCGGGCTAAAAGTTTCTGGGCTTCGTCTATGACATGCTGCGTGGTCAACCCCAGCTGCTCGTAAACAACCTTCTGTGGGGCAGAAGCGCCAAATCTTGGCACCCCGATGGCTACTCCATCCAGGCCTACATATCGTTCCCAGCCCAGTGGTGTAGCTGCTTCTATAGAGACGCGTGCCCGAATATTCGGTGGTAATACGCTGTGGCGGTATTCAACCGGCTGGGCATCAAATAATTCCCATGACGGTAGTGAAACAACTCGCGCCGCAATGCCCTTTTCCAGCAACTGCTGTCCGGCTTCCAGGGCGAAGTGTAATTCCGAACCGGTGCCGATGATGATGATATCCGGGGTTGCCGATGCTTCCCAGATGGTGTACCCGCCACGCTGAACACCGCTGGCCGGTGCCAGTTTCTGGCGGTCCAGAATGGGCAGATTCTGACGGCTGAGTGCCAGAGCCGTTGGCCCATGACGGCGTTGCAGGGCTATCTTCCACGCCTCGGCGGTCTCGGTGGCGTCGCCCGGGCGCAGCATTACCAGATTGGGCACCGAGCGTAGTCCCAGTAGCTGTTCTATGGGCTGATGAGTAGGTCCATCTTCGCCCACGCCCACGGAATCGTGAGTGAACACATATATCGCCTGGATTTCCATAAGCGCCGCCAGGCGTATTGCGGGACGCATATAATCGTAGAAGATGAGGAAAGTCGCCGTGTAGGGGATTGTCCCGCCATGGAGGGACATACCGCTGGCAATGGCACCCATGGCGTGTTCCCGCACGCCAAAATGCATATTGCGACCGGCATAGTCTTCCGGTCCGAAGCTCCCATAATCCTTAAGGATGGTCTTGGTCGAGGGAGCCAGGTCAGCCGACCCCCCGATTAAAGAAGGTACCTTCTTGCCTATGGCGTTTAACACCTGCTCCGAGGCTACCCGGGTGGCTATTGGCTTGTCCTCAGGATTAAAGAGACTGGCCAGGTCTTCATCCCAACCATCGGGCAAGTCTCCAGCTAAATTCCGTTCCAGCTGTTGGGCTTCTTGGGGGTAAGCCTGGCGGTACGCTTCCAGTCTGGCGTGCCACTCAGCCTGCTGTTTCTCGCCGCGCTCCAGGGCTTGACGGAAATGCTCCAGTACCTCGGGTGGGACAGTGAAGGGTTCATCATAAGGCCAATCCAGTTGCTTCTTGGTCAGCCGCACTTCTTCTTCACCCAGCGGTTCGCCGTGAGCCGAAGCTTTGCCGGCTTTATTGGGGCTGCCATAGCCGATAATGGTGCGGCAGATAATCAGGCTGGGGCGCCTGGTTTCAGCCTGGGCGGAGCGGATGGCGGATTCTATGGCGGATAAGTCCAGACCATCAACAGGGCCAACGACATGCCAGCCATAGGCTTGAAAACGCTGCCCTACATTTTCAGTAAAGGCGATGTCCGTGCTGCCTTCGATGGATATGTCATTATCATCGTAGAGGTAAATCATCTTGTCCAGGCGGAGGTGGCCCGCCAGTGAGGCTGCCTCAGAAGCGACCCCTTCCTCAAGGTCGCCATCAGAGACGATGGCGTAGGTGTAATGATTGATTATCTCATGGCCGGGTCGATTATATTGTTGCGCCAGCCACCTTTCGGCAATAGCCATGCCGACGCCGTTGGCGAACCCCTGCCCCAGTGGACCGGTGGTAGTCTCCGCCCCCGGAACCAGGCCGTACTCCGGGTGACCGGGCGTTTTGCTGCCCCATTGTCGGAATTGCTTGATTTCATCCAGCGATAGCTCGTAGCCCGTCAGGTATAGCAGGGAGTAGAGCAGGGCGGAGGCATGGCCAGCGGAAAGGATAAAACGGTCCCGGTCTGGCCACTTGGTGTCACCGGGGTTGTGCTTCAGGAAACGGTCCCATAAAACATATGCCATCGGTGCCATTCCCAGCGGTGCTCCCGGATGGCCTGAATTGGCTTTCTGCACCGCATCAACGGCTAGAAAGCGTATGGTGTTGACACAAAGCTCATCAGATGTTGCCATTGAAATAAGAACAGTTGACCACTACTCTGCTGTAAATAAGGGTAGCATAGTTGGATAGGCTTAACAAGTGCTCATTTACATCGTGTTATTAGTTATATTTTTGTCGTTGGTGGCATCTCAGGCATAGCTTTTCAGCTTGTCGGCGAGCCCGCCATTACAGCATGATGTTGTCTATCAGCCGGGTCCGGCCAATTTTCACTGCCAGAGAGATTAGAACCGGCGGATTCACCGTATCCAGTTCCTTCAGGGTTTCCGCATCGGCTATGCTGACATAGTCTATCTCGGCCAGGGGTTGCTGCCGGATAAGCTCGGTCATTTTCCGGCGGATTAGACTGGCATCCATTTCACCCTCGGAGCAAAGCTCGTAAGCCAGGCTTAGCGCCTGGGAGAGCACCCCGGCAGCCTTTCTCTCCTCCGGATTGAGGTAGGTATTACGGCTGCTCATAGCCAGACCATCGGGCTCCCGCACAGTTGCCAGTGTCACTATTTCCAGCCCCATATTGAGATCGGTAACCATCTTGGTGATGACTATCACCTGCTGGGCGTCTTTCTGGCCGAAGTAAGCCCTGGTGGGCTGGACGATATTGAACAGCTTGGCGACCACGGTGGTAACCCCGTGGAAATGGTTGGGACGGCTGGCGCCTTCGAGCTGTTTGGTGATTTCCCCCACCTCTACCCAGCTGTCGCATCCGGGCGGGTACATTTCCTCCGGCGAGGGCATAAAAACAACATCGGTGCTGGCTTTTTCCAGCAGAGCGAGGTCGCGTTCGGTATCGCGGGGGTATGCCTTGAAGTCTTCCCGGGGCCCGAATTGAGTGGGGTTTACAAAGATACTGACTACCGCTGTGGGATTATCAATCTTGGCTCTTCTGACCAGAGAAAGGTGGCCTTCGTGG
>JAHJRU010000257.1 GCA_018830745.1 Chloroflexota bacterium | reverse complement strand
GCCTGCATCCTCGCCCGCCAGGACTACCTGGCTGCCGCCACCGCCAATGGCAGATTCCTGCTGGACTCAATGATGGCGGATGACCGCCTGAAGCACACCTGCAAAGACGGTCAGGCCAAAATTGACGGTTACCTGGATGACTATGCTATGGTCATCGACGGGTTTTTATCTCTGCACCAGGCTACCTTCACCGGCGAATGGCTGCGACAGGCCATGCGCCTGGCTGAGATTATGATTGAGCAGTTCTGGGACGAAACTCAAGCCACCTTCTACGATACCGGCCATCACCACCAGGATTTATTCCTCCGCCCCAGGAGCAGCTTCGATGGCGCCCTGCCATCAGGCGCTTCAGCGGCAACCCTGGCCCTGCTCAAATTAGCCCGACTGACCGATAATGAACGTTTCCAACAAGTGGCTACACAGGCACTCAGTTCAATGCGGGAGCTTATGCCCCATAGTCCCCTCGGCTTCGGTAACTGGCTGTGCGCTCTGGACCTCTACCTGTCAACACCTAAAGAAGTGGCTATTATTGGGCCCAGAGATAACCCGGCCGCCGCAGAATTATTACATACCCTTTGCGCCACTTTTCTGCCCAATAAGGTGGTCGCCGCCTATGACCCCACCGACCCCACGGCAATATCGGACCTGGCGCTGCTCAGTAACCGACCAATGGTGAACGGCATGCCCACTGTCTATATATGCCAGCAGTACACCTGCCAGGCACCGGTCACCGACCCCACCGCCTTGACTGCCCAGTTGCAAGATGAATAAATACCATCAGTCGGGCTAAGGTAGCCTAATACCCCGACCGGGTGCTAAAATAACTGGAAAGACACGTGCAAAGTAAAGCGTCAGCTCAAACCGGAGGAAGCTGAGGGGATGCAAACAGGCAAGGCGATAAAGATTAACATCGGCGAGATTGAACTGCCGGCCCACCTCAACGAAACGGACACCGCCGCCAGGGTAGCGGAAATCCTGCCCATAACCGCCAGCGTCAACCTCTGGGGAGAAGAGATTTACTTCTCCATTCCTCTGGAAACCGGACTGGAAAACGCCAGGGAAACAGTATCCCTGGGGGACATGGCTTACTGGCCTCAAGGAAATGCCCTGTGCCTTTTCTTTGGCCAGACGCCGGTGAGCACCGCCGATGAGATTAAGCCCCTCAGCGCGGTTAATATCATCGGGGGAATTGACGGCGACCTGGAGCAGCTTAAACAGGTGAGGCAGGGAGACAAAATCACCATCACGGAGTGATGTAAAATTAAAGCGACCTTAAACAATCTGCCTCCGAGGTTAATGTAGATGAATGAAAACAAGGCTCTGCCACTACTGTTCGCCCCGTTGAAATTCGGGCGAATCGAGCTGAAAAACAGAATTGTAATGCCCCCGGCAGCCACGTGCCTCGGTGAAGACGCCAAGCTGGATTTCTATGTAACCAGAGCGAAGGGCGGCGTTGGTTTAATACAGCTTCCCCCGGGTAGTGTGGACCCGGCCAGCGAGTATGCCCCCTCCGTACCGTTATACCATGACCAGGCTATCCCCACGCTGGCACGGCTGGTGGACGCCATCCACGCCGCCGGGGCGGTGGTCAGTATTCAACTATGGCACGGGGGCAGGCAGCTACACGTTTCTGATTCCGATACCGCTCCTGTGGCACCTTCCCCCATAGCCTGGTCCAGAGGCTCCAGGGTGCCCCGGGAGCTCTCCATCCCGGAAATCGAGGAGTTAATAGATAAATTCGCCCGGGCAGCCGTAAGAGCCCAGAGCGCCGGTGTCGATTTCGTGGAGATTCACGGCGCTCACGGTTACCTGGTCAGCGAATTCTTCTCCCCCCAGAGCAACCAGCGGAATGACGGCTACGGCGGCGATATACCCGGACGGGCCAGGTTTGCCGTAGAGATTATAAGACGCATCAAGGAGAAGGCGGGAGAACATTTCCCCGTGAGCTGCCGCATGAACGGAGCGGACAACGTCGCTGGCGGGCTTGAACTCGATGATGCCAGAGCCATAGCACAAACGCTGGAGAGCGCCGGACTTGACCTTATCAGTATTTCGGCTGGAGTCTACGGTTCCTGTCCCACCATCGTTCCTTATGTTGACGCCCCCAACGGCTGTAATGTCCCGCTGGCTGAAGGAGTTAAGAGGGCAGTCAATATACCGGTTATCGCCGCGGGCCGCATCAATGACCCCCGCCTGGCTGAGGAGATTTTAGCCGCCGGCAAAGCAGACCTGGTGGGTATGTTCAGAGCACTGGTCACTGACCCTGAACTACCGGGCAAAGCTGCCCGAGGGGAGTTTGCCGAGATACGCAAGTGCATCGCCTGCAACACCTGCACTGACGCCCTGGACTTGGGACCCATCATGTGCACGGTAAACCCCGCCTTCGGACGGGAGAAGGAACTCGCCATCGTCCTGGCAACCAGGAAAAAGAAGGTGCTGGTCATTGGCGGCGGACCGGCCGGCCTGGAGGCAGCCAGAGTGGCCGCCCTGCGGGGACATGAGGTGACGCTTTATGATAAAAAGCCGCGACTCGGCGGGCAATGGCTTCTGGCGGCGGCGCCTCCACACAAGCAGGAGTTCATCGAACTGGTAAATTATCACACGCAGCAACTGGATAAACTGGGCGTGACCGTGATACTGGATAAAGAAGTCTCCCCCTCACTGGTAGAGGAAATAAAACCCGATGCTGTAGTAGTAGCCACTGGAGCAGTCCCGCTGGAATTGTCCCTTCCAGGGATAAATCACCACAGCGTATCTAACGCCTGGGATGTCCTGCAGGGTGACGTTGAGACGGGTAAAAGCGTGCTGGTAGTCGGTGGCGGCAATGTCGGGTTGGAGACGGCACACTTCCTGGCTGAAAAAGGCCGGCAGGTGACCGTCATCGAGAAGCTAAAGCAGGTAGGCACGGACATGGGCGGTACCGTGCGCTTTCTCCTGCTCCGGACGCTGAAAGAATACGGTGTAACCATCGCGCGCTCCACGGAGCTGAAGCAGCTGACCCCGGATGGGATTACGGTATATAGAAATGGTCAGGAAGAGGTCTGGCCCCGGTTCGATAACGTGGTTCTGGCCGTCGGCGCCCAGCCTTTAAACGTGCTAGCGACCGCTTTGAAAGACGTGGTCGAAGAACTATATGTTATCGGCGACGCTGCCGCACCGCGCCGGGCGGTGGATGCCATACGGGAGGGGGCAGAGACAGGCTGCCGCATCTAACGATTAACCATAATTTCGAGGAAAAGGATTCATGAGATACCGGATGTATCAAGGACCTAAACTTACCCCGCTGTGGATGATAATTGGCGTCAACATTTTGTTGTATATCGTGACTTTTATTGCCCCCCAGCTGCGATT
>JAHJRU010000256.1 GCA_018830745.1 Chloroflexota bacterium | reverse complement strand
GGAAGTTCCGGGCAGTCAGTGGCAAAACGGATGAGGTTGTGTTCATACCACTTGATGGTTTTGGGACTGCGGTTGAGGGCTTGTCGGTTGTTGAGGAAAGACTGGATTGCTACCATGGTGTTCACGGCGTCACCTCCAATGCGTATTGCGGCAGCACCATGGGACTTGTCACCGGCGAGGACTCGCCGCCACCAGCAGCAACCCACAACAGCACCAGCCCCGGTCGTACCGCAAGGGGAGACCCACTTAGTGCTGTCGCAAGTTTATCTAACGCCGTGAGGAAAGAAATGTAAATAGGAAAACCAGCCGGTCCAGTTTTGGGCGGCTGGTTTAGTATGAGGTAGGCTAATTTAATAGCGTCTGGCAGAGAGGGGGTGGTGAGCCGTGCAGGACTCGAACCTGCGACCCGCTGATTAAAAGTCAGCTGCTCTACCAACTGAGCTAACGGCCCGCGGATAGGCTTGTTAACGTGGGCCGTTTTACTGCACTTGATTAAAAGTCAGGTGCTCTACCAACTGAGCTAACGGCCCACTCTGTGACGAAAATAGTCTAACAAATCTTTGGTTTCACTGCAACTCGTGAAAGCACGATTAAAGTATCGTGTCTGGGCATAGCTGCCATCTGGTTGTGGGGTGGAGGCTTGCCAGGAGTAAAAATTAACCCAATACGGAGGCCAGCCTCTCCTCAATAGTTATTCTCTTCACGGCAGTGGTAAATCAATATGGTAAGCTTCTAGGGCATCTTTAAGTAGCGCGGCTGATTTATCATCCAGCTCAGTAAGGGGTAGGCGTGGTTTGCCCACAGGGAAGCCAATATGATTGAGGGCATATTTGAGGGGACTTGGATTGGAGACAATAAACAGGGCATTGACCAGGGGAAGGAGATGGCGGTGGATAGCAGCAGCTTCATTTACGTTGCCACCAACAAAGCTAGTGATCATTTTCTTGAGCTGGTTGCCAACCAGATGAGAGGCTACGCTGATAACGCCATAGCCGCCCACAGCCAGTATGGGCAGGGTATCGCTGTCATTGCCACTCCAGACGAGGAAATCTTCGCCGGTGTTACTGATAATACTGGTAATTTGATCCAGGTTACTGCTGGCTTCTTTAATACCGATGATATTGTCTATCTGGCTGAGCCTGATAACCGTGTCTGCGGTCAGGTTGGCTACCGTCCTTGAAGGCACGTTGTAAAGGATACAGGGCAGGCTGGTACTCCGGGCGATGAGTTGAAAATGCTGGTACAGGCCTTCTTGAGTTGGCTTATTATAGTAGGGGACCACCAGCAGACAGGCATCAACACCAATTCGCTCGGCTTCTCTGGTGGCTTCAATGGCTTCAGCGGTGCTATTACTGCCGGTGCCGGCTATCATGGCGCCCCCATCACCTACGGCTGCTTTCAGCTCGGCGAACAGGCGGTATTCTTCCTCTCGGACAAGGGTAGGGGACTCTCCGGTGGTGCCTACCGCTACCAGACCATCGCTTCCAGATTCGAGCAGGGCTGAAGCCAGCTTCTTGGCTTGCTCATAATCAACTTCCCCTTTTTCATTAAAGGGCGTTACCATGGCGGTGATTAATCGTCCTATTGTTTTCATTCTTTGGTCTCCGGATGTAACCAGTTTCTTTTGATTATTTCTTCGGCAATCTGGACGGCGTTGAGAGCGGCTCCCTTGCGTAGATTATCGGCCACAATCCACATGGCCAGGGCGTTCTTGCTGGAAACATCCTGGCGGATACGGCCGACAAATACTTCGTCAGTACCAGCCGCTGACCATGGTTGGGGGTAGAGACTGATGGTGGGGTCATCCAGCACTTTTATCCCCGGTGCCTGGCTGAGGATGCGGTAGGCATCGTCGGGGGATATAGGGTGGGAGAATTCAACGTGCACGGCCTCACTATGTCCCGTAAGCACCGGCACTCGTACGCAGGTAGCCGAAATAGCCATATCATCCGCATGCATTATTTTTCTGGTTTCCTCCATCATCTTCCACTCTTCTTTGGTGTAGCCGTTGTCCAGAAATACGTCGATTTCCGGCAGCATGTTGAAGGCTATCTGGTGAGGATAGACATGGGGCACGGTGGTTTGTCCATCCAGCACCTGTTTTATCTGGGTTAATAGTTCCTCTACAGCCGCAGACCCCGTCCCTGATACCGCCTGGTAGGTATCAACAATAATCCGTTTGATGGGATTAACCTTGTGCAGCGGGTACAGTGCCATTACCATCTGGATAGTGGAGCAGTTTGGATTGGCGATAATTCCCTTATGCCGCTTGATGTCCTCCGGATTTACCTCCGGTACTACCAGAGGTACGGTTGGTACCTGCCTAAAGGCAGAGCTATTATCGATAACTACGGCTCCAGATTGGGCCGCTATAGGTGAAAAGTGGCGGCTAACTTCTGCCCCGGCCGAAAAGAGCGCGATGTCTATTGCTTCAAAGGATTCAACTGTAGTCTCCTTGACCTCGACCTCATCGTTGCCCACGGCCAGTTTTCTCCCGGCCGAGCGGTCAGAGGCAAAAAGCTGAATCGAAGCTGCCGGGAAGTTGCGTTGTTTCAGAGTTTTGATAAACTCTCGACCTACCAGCCCGGTAGCACCAACGATAGCCACTTTGTAGCCTGTCATGGCTGTCTCCTATAAATCGAGTAAGGTATCAAGGCCGTAAACCAGCCCTTTGCGGTTGACAACTTCCTTAATGGCGAGGATAACACCCGGCATATAGCATTCCCGGCCAATGGTATCATGGCGTATGCTCAAAGTTTGGCCCGGTCCTCCCAGGAGCACCTCCTGGTGTGCCATGAGACCGGGCAGGCGTACGCTGTGTAGTGTAATACCGTCAACCTTTTCTCCGCGGCTGGGCAGTTCTTCCGCCTTTTGCTGTGGGGACTGAAATGGTTTGCCTCTGGCCTGAACCATAGCCCTGGCGGTGGACAGGGCAGTTCCCGAAGGCGCATCCGCTTTCATATGGTGATGCAGCTCGATAATCTCCGCATAATCAAAATACCTGGCGGCTATTTTAGCCAGGTGAATCATTAAAACAGCGCCGGTGGTGAAGTTAGGTGCTACCACTGCTCCCACCTGGTAAGCCTTCGCTAGACGGTCGATTTCCGCCAGGTCTTCGGAGGTCAAGCCGGTGGTGCCGATTACCAGGTTGACACCCTTTTCTGTGGCTATCCGTACTGCCGGCATGATGGCCGGGGCAAGGGTGAAGTCCACCATAACATCAGGCTGACATCTGGTGAGAATAGAGTTTAAATCTGATGATAGCGGAATGGTTCCTGATGCATCAGGCAGTGCCAGCGAGTCCTCGCTAACCTGGATTTCTACAGCGCCAACCAGCTGTATCCCGGTTTCACGGCATAGGGCATTAACCATCTCTCGTCCCATCCGGCCAAATGCCCCGCGAACGACCACCTTTATTGGCTTCATTACTAAAACCTCTTGTTCCTGAAAGGTCGGGAGGGGCCCTCATCACGCTGGTTGAAACGACGGTTTGGCGCTGGTGAATCCTGTCTCCTTGGTTCCTGAGTCGCGTCTTCCGAAGCAGCCCGTCGGGACAGATTTATCCGGCCCATATGGTCAATATTTATTACCCTGACCGTAACCACATCACCTACCTGAACTTCATCTTCGACCTTGCCTACGTGGTGGTCAGCCAGTTCGCTGATATGGACCAGCCCGTCTTTCCCGGGAAGAATTTCTACAAAAGCGCCGAAGTTCATCAGGCGAACCACTTTTCCGGTGTATACCTCACCAATCTCCACTTCCTTGGTCAGGTTCTCAATCATCTTTATGGCTTTCTGGGCATCTTCTTCATTAGCCGAGCCGATGCGCACTGTGCCATCATCTTCAATGTCAACGGAGGCTTTGGTCTCGGCAATGATTGCTCTGATGGTTTTACCGCCGGAACCGATGACTGCCCCGATTTTATCCTGGTCAATGGTTATCTGGTATACGCGTGGCGCAAAGGGGCTGAGTTCACCACGATTGGTGTTGATGGTCTGCTGCATCCGGTCGAGAATGAACAGGCGGGCGTCTTTGGCCTGACGAATCGCCTTCTCCAGGATTTCAAGCGTTAATCCTTTAAGCTTGGTATCCAACTGCATGGCGGTAATCCCCTCCGCCGTACCAGCTATTTTGAAGTCCATATCTCCGTAGGCATCCTCTATGCCCTCAATGTCGGTTAAAATGGCGTAGTTACCCTGGTCATCGGTAACCAGCCCCATGGCTATCCCGGCTACGTGTCTCTTTATCGGTACGCCGGCGTCCATCAGGGAGAGGCTTGAAGCGCAGGCACTGGCCATGGAGGTGCTGCCACTGGAGCTTAATACCTCGGAGACCAGCCGGATGGTGTAAGGGAACTCCTCATCCTTGGGAAGTACCGGTATCAGGGCTTTCTCCGCCAGGGCACCGTGGCCGATTTCACGGCGACCGACCGTGCCGATACGTTTAACTTCGCCCGAGGAGTAGGGCGGGAAATTGTAATGGTGCATGAAGTATTTGGGTTCGTCCAGGCCCAGCCCGTCAAGTTTCTGTGCCTTGCCGACAGAGCCCAGCGTAGTAATAGTTAGTACCTGGGTTTGACCCCGGACAAACAGCCCGGTGCCATGAGTGCGCGGCAGCAGTCCTACCTCACAGCTTATAGGGCGGACTTCTGTAAGTGAGCGTCCTCCGATGCGCTGTCCCTTTTCCAGGATATTAGACCTTAACTCGGCCCTGAGTGTCTTGTCAAAAGCAGCCAGTATTTCCTGTTCGTCAAATGATTCGTCCATGGTCTCAATAAGTTCCTGCCCCAGGTTGCTCAGTGCTTCTTCCCGGTCGTGCTTTTCGGCAAACTTCCAAGTTTTCGCCAGTCTACCTTCAACTCTTGACGAGACCTGTGAAACCAGTTCCTGGTTAACCTTGCTTACCGGCGCTTCCAGTTTAGGTTTACCACAGGCCTGGTGAAGCTCTTCCTGCATGGCAAGAATGGCCTGGTTGGCTTCATGGCCGAAGCGCATAGCCTGGCAGGCGATGTCTTCTGAGACCTCTTGAGCGCCGGCCTCTATCATGACTATTTCATCGCCCTTGCTTACCACTACCAGGTCAAGCAGGCTGGTTTCCAGCTGAAGCAGCGTTGGATTTAGTATTAACTCGCCATCGATGTAGCCTACCCGGGATGCACTTACCGGGCCATCGAACGGTATTTCTGAGATGGTTAGTGCCGCTGAACTTCCAATAACGGCCAGGATGGTAGTGTCGTTTTCATGGTCGACGGATAAGACGGTAATTATTATCTGGATTTCATTGCGCCAGGTCTTGGGCAGCAGCGGGCGCAACGGGCGGTCGGTCATTCGGGCAGCCAAGGTCGCTTCCTGGCTGGGGCGTCCTTCTCTTCGGATGAAGCCCCCCGGAATCTTACCCGCCGCGTATAACCTTTCTTCGTAATCAATGGTTAGAGGAAGGAAATCTATTCCTTCCCGCGGTTTCTTGTCGGTACAGGCGGTAACCAGCACTACTGAATCGCCATAGCTGACGGTCACTGCCCCATTGGCCTGGCCAGCAAACTTGCCGGTTTCAATAATGAGCTTCCTGCCCCCTACTTCACGTTCAAATGATTGAGATGTCAACGGTACTCCTCCATGCTCCTTTTTTATTTGCGTAGCCCAAGCCTGGAAATCAGGCCCTTGTATCGCTTAACGTTTTCCTGGTTCAGGTAAGCCAACAGCCTTCGCCGCCGTCCCACCAGTTTGAGCAAGCCTCGCTGTGTGTGGTAATCGTGCCGGTTAGCTGCCATATGGCCCGTAAGGTGCCGTATTCGGCCGGTAAGCACGGCTACCTGGACTTCGGATGACCCGGTGTCGCCTTCATGCAGCGCATATTCTTTCATGGTCTCCTGTTTTTGTGCCTTGTTCAAAACCTCTCTCCCTCCCTGTTTTCCTAATTTTAAATTCTGCCGTAAACAGAGATATTATAACATATGTCCTATTAGCTGTAAATTACGCCGGCTGTGCCGGACAGTCAAGGAGCTTGGTGAAAGGCGGGACTAAGACTTGCGTGATTGGTCGGCAGTTGGGTTACCGACGGGGGTAATCCCAGTCCCATTAACGGTCGTAGTATCTTAAGTTCACTTCAGCAGTTTGACTAACTTCCAGGTAATGATTTCACAGAGCACAATGGTATCTTCTGTGGTCAGGTAATCCGAAATGGTGCTGTCAAGGAGTATATTACCTTCAGGGGGTAGCTCTTCATCGCCCTGCCACAGGATGATGGTTACCGGTACCCGGCTGAAGGCGCTGATGGTCACTGCGGTATCGCCGTAATCGGCTTTCACTCCCCCCAGATTCGCGGCAATGTCCAGCAGGAGCTGAGGCTGGCTGCCGAAATTGGTTACCAGGGGTTTAATAGCCCTCTGGTAAAACGTGGGGTAGTAGGTGGCTCCCTCCGGCAGCTGTTTATAAGCTATGAGGTTATGGCTGAGGGGGGTGCCTTTAGCCTGGGTCAAATAATGCAGTATCAGTATCTTGTCCCTTAGCGGCACCTCTTGCTCGCTGCCTGCAGATGAAATCTTGATGTCGGGCAATATGATTTGATATGGCTGGTTCAGATAATCAAGGACGATGGCTTGGCGGGAGCCGACTATCTGAGAGCGAGCCCCGGTTCTGAGACATAGCTGCTCAATATCATCCGTCCTGGCCAGCATCTCGTAGGCCATCTTATAGGCCAGCCCGTAGCCGTATTCCTCAGGGTCGGTTTGGTTGGTGGCGAATAGTGGTTCTTCCATTGGTAAACAAAGGGGATTCATACTGCCGATGAGCCGGCGTTAGAGTCCAGCCATCTCCAGAATGGTGGGCACTTTCTTCTCCCAGCCGATAGCCATAATGTGTATACCTTGGCACATGTCTTTTAGCTCTTTCACCAGAACAGCGGTGATTTCCAGTCCGGTTTTAACCTTATCCTCGGCGGCGACCATCTGGTCGATGAATTGGTCAGGCACGAATACACCGGACACATTCTTGTTCATAAAGCGCGCCATACCAGCTGATTTCAGCGGGATTACTCCGGCCAGGACGGGGACTTTGAACTGTTCGGCTCGCTTCATAAATTCGGCGAAACGAGCGGGCTCAAAAATTGCCTGAGTCTGGAAGAATTTAGCCCCGGCGGCAATCTTGTTCTCCATCTTAAGCAGCTGTAGCTCCAGAGCTGCCTCGGTATCTGCCCCCGGATTGACTACCGCCCCGGCGAAAAGGTCCGGTTTGCCCTTGAGCTCATTCCCGGAAAGGTCGAAGCCCTCGTTCAATTTCTGTATGGTGTACAGGAGTTGCACCGAATCCAAATCATAGACCGGTTTAGCCTGGGGGTGGTCACCGAGAGCCGGCAGGTCGCCGGTGAGGGCCAGGACATTCTCTATACCGAGAACCCAGGCACTCAGCAGGTCCGACTGCAGGGCGATGCGATTTCTGTCCCGGCAGGTCACCTGGAAGACGACGTCCAGCCCCCGTTCTTTCAACATGTGGCAGGTAGCCAGCGAGCCCAGCCTCATCACCGAGCTTTGCTGATCGGTGACGTTGGCGGCATCTACTTTTCCCTGCAGGATTTCGGCTAGTTCTATGATTTCGGTGGTGTCTGTTCCCTTTAGTGGCCCAACTTCAGTGGTAATAACAAACTTACCCGCTTCGAAAAGCGGCTGAAGACTCATTCTTGTTATACTCCTTCTAGCGTGGTTTATCCTATCCAGCCAGGCTTATATTTCAAGCCATGAATGTGAGTAAAGAGCTGCGCCGGTAAGAACCCTGACGGTCTTGGCGTACTCCAGTTCCTTGGGGCTCAGGGTGGAGAAATCAGGTTTCTCACCGTCCATCATGCGATGCACCAGGCTTACTATTTCCGGCATCTCACCTCTGGCTACTTTTATCAGCTCCTCATCGAAGGCGTCCACAATGGCGGAATGAAGCCCGTACTTCATGAGCATTATCATATAGGTCCGGTTGAGGGGTGGTCTCAGCTCAGTAGGGGTGCCGTTGGAGATATTGGACAGGCCTATAGTAGATTTGCAGCCGGGGGCGATTTCCTGAAGCATGCTCATGAATTCTACACAGGCTATTACCTGATTAATCTCCACTGAGATGGGACTGACGATGGGGTCAATCCATATTTTCTCGTTCGGTATGCCCATGGCGTTGGCTTTCATCGTCAGGTCCATGGTGAGCATAGCCCTTTCATCGGCGTCCCGTGGCATTCCATCCAGTCCCCACAGCAGACCAATCATGTCGGCATGGTATTTTCCCACGAAGGGCATCTCTTCATCCGCCCTGGCGGGAGAGATGGAATTAATCAGGGCGTTGCCCTTGTAAACCTTTAAACCTGCCTCCATAGCCACTATGTTGGTAGTGTCCAGGGACAGTGGTTTATCGGTAACCTCTTGCACGGTATTAACCACCCAGGCCATCATTTCATCGCCGGCTTTGCGGGCGGGCCCTATGTTTAAATCTACGTAATCAATACCGGCTGCGGTTTCCATTCTGGCCATCTCCTGAACGGGGCCGGGGTCTCTGCCTCTCATCGCCGGGCCAAGAGTCTGGGACATAATATTGAGATTTTCCCCGATAAGGATCATTCTTTATTCTCCTCCTTAAACTTTCCAGGCTTTGAGATAGGCTGGTATGTGCGCTCCCTCTCTGGGGCCAACCTGAATCTCCCAGTCGGGCAACTCTTCTTCCAGACCCCCGCTTTCCGAAGCGAGGAACCCCGGGATTATGAGCTTGCGGTGCTTTACTTTATCAGCGATGCCGGACTTCTTGACAAAGGGCCCTATGGCGTCAGCCACAAACTTGCCGGCTGCCCAGGCGGTCATTACCGATAGACCTTCCGTGTCCTGGACCAGGAGCCAGGTGGGAACGCGGCTGTTCTCTATCTCACCGGATATAATGAAGTAGGTGAGGGAGAAGTTGGAGGTAATAGCCACCGGAGAATTCTCGTCCGGTCCGCCAATCTCGTAGATTCCCTGGGTAGT
>JAHJRU010000255.1 GCA_018830745.1 Chloroflexota bacterium | reverse complement strand
GTATCTTTGGCGGGTCTTTCTGTCGTCGTCGGCGTCTTCTTTGAGAGATATTACCTGGTTATTCCCGGCGCGGCTTATCCGCAGCACTACTACCCAGGACATATAGAAGGGGTGTGGGGGAAGGTCGGGACATTTGCCATAATGCCGGCGGAGATGATTCTGTCCCTGGGTATACTGGCTATAGTGGGGTTGCTTTTTGTGCTGGGTTTGAAGTATCTGGAGTTGCTGCCGGAGAAGGAACCTGAGGAAGAGCCCGCCCAGGAGGAAGCTCCCGTTGCCGAGGAAGCACCTGCGGCAGAAGAAACACCTGCCGTTGTGGAAACATCCGAAACCACTGAGAAGACAGAATCAGGAGAGGAGTCCTCCTCTTCAAGTGAAGAATAATACAGCAAAGTATTTACATATATGGAGCACCGGGTAGGAGAAAGGGGCTAACGCCGTATGGTTGAGGTTGGCCAGGATAAAATGAAGCTGCGGTTTTCCGTTGCCGATGGAGAAGTCAGCCGTCGTGAGCTGTTTACCGCGGCCTGGCCTCGCTATGAGGTGATACCGTACATCGATACCACGAAGTGCCTGGGCTGCGAGGAGTGCGGACTGTGTGTGGATGGTTGCCTGCTTGGGGCGGTTCGGGCGGCTGGAGATGAGGCGGCCATCGATACGGCTTTGTGCAGCGGTTGCGGGGCATGTGTTGAGCGCTGTCCGTCACGGGCGGTGGTCTATCCCACCTTTACCCTGGAGAAGCTGGACCGGGAGATGGAGGAGCTACTGCTATCGGAGGATGGAACCTTTGCTCCCAAAGTCATTGCTGCTGTCTGTCAAAACTGCCTGCCTACTACCGGTCTGGATAAAGTAGGCCAGTTGGCTTCTAACGTAGGTATTCTGTCTGTGCCTTGCCTGGCAATGGCGTCTCCCTGGCTGATATTGCGTGCCTTTGACAGGGGTGCCGGTGGGTTCGCTCTGGTTTCCAGCGGAGACGGGTGCCACTCCGGTTATGGTGAGTCTCACTGGCAGGGTAATGTGCAGTTTGTCCGGGAGGTGTTGAGCCACTGGAATATAGAGGCGGAGCGCATCAGGATAGTTGATGCGGCTAAAGATGAAATTGACAGCCTGGAAAGCAAGTTGGGCGAGTTCGCCCGGGAAATAGATGGTCGGGGTAGCACGCCGCTGGTCGCTCATCAGCCTACGCCGGTTCCTGACGATGGTTTGAGGCTGCCGGTCTTATTACAGGGAATGAGTGGTAAGCTGGGGGTTTCCCTGGAAGGGGTTATCCGGACTGGTGCGGTGCCTTTTGGCAGGGTAGCGCTGGACGCTTCCAGGTGCACCGGTTGCAGCCTTTGCGCCGTAGATTGTCCCACCGGGGCGATGGCAGTTTCCGCCAGCGAGGATACGGGGGCGTACCGTCTGCTATTTGAGCATGGTAACTGTGTTGCCTGTGGTAAGTGCGTTGAAATCTGCCCGGAGGATAGCATCTCGCTGGAGCTCATTCTTGCGTGGTGCGAGTTTGGCCAGCCTGCTGCGGTACTTTTTATGGATTCTGTTGTCCGTTGCGCCGGTTGCGGTGAGCCGATTGGCACGCGGGCGATGCTGGATAATGTTAAAGCCAGGCTGATGGCTGGTGGGCAGTACCTGCCTGACCGATTTGAACTCTGCCCGGTATGTAAAGTCAAGGCTCAATTTGAGTCCTGGGGAACGGTTACGGAGCAGATAGGATAAGCGATGGATGTAGTTCTTAGAAGTATAGCTATCATTATCGAGGTAGCGCTGCTGGCCGGAATAGCCTATTGCTTTCTGCAGGGGGTGAAACTGGCTGTCACCGACATGGGCGCGGGGACAAAGTATAACCGGGCATTGACCATGGCGGTGGCGATGATTTTCGCCATTGTAGTGGTATTTTTCATTGCCCATCTGACAACTTTTTACCCCACGGTATAGTAAGAAGTAATACATGGGAAATAAGCGCATAGTTTACATAATAATGGCAGTTGAAGGGGCGTTTTGATGTCTTTACGTGAGATATTCTGGGCGGGCCAGCAGATTTATCTAACCGAGGTCTTTTTGCCGGTTATTATAGCCGTCCTGTTGTTTGTGCCGCTTCTGGCGGCGCTCTTCCTCTTTGGCTTCGGGCGGCATTACCGATTGTGGAAACTGGGCCAGCCTGAGGACCGCTCGGGTCAGTGGTGGGACAGGCTCAGGGGGATGCTGGCGGTAGCCGTGGTTAACATGCGCATCCTGAATCGCCATGAGCTATATCCCGGCATAATGCATGCCCTTATTTTCGGAGGTTCCGCGGTTCTTATCCTGGGGAAGATAGTGCGCCTCTTCTCGTATTTAACCGGTATAACTGTGCCGCCGCAGAGCGTGTATTTATATGCCTCTCTGGCATCTGAAATAGGCGCTGTTTTGATTCTCATCGGTGGAGGGATGGCTGTTTACCGGCGGTATATCGTCAGGCCGTCCCGACTGGACAACAAGCCCGAGGATAGCCTGGTATTTGTCTGGGTGTTTATCATTGTGCTTACTGGCCTTATGGTTAAGGGGTACCGTATTGCTGCCAGTGACATGGCTCCAGTGGACTGGGCAATGTGGTCGCCGGTGGGCTACCTGCTCTCCTATGTATTTCCCACTTTTATGATTGCCGCCCGGGATGAAATCCTGGTATGGCACCGGGCTATAATCCACACCATACCGGCTTTCGTTCTGCTGGGATATATCTGGTTGAACCGCTCCCGACTGCAACATATACTGCTTTCGTCGCTGAACGGTTTCTTCCGTTCTCTTAAACCAAAGGGTTCGTTGAACGCCATAGATTTCGAGACCACGGAGCTGTTCGGTGTCAGCAACATCGAGGAGTTCACCTGGAAGCAGTTGATGGACCTTGACGCCTGTACCCGGTGCGGTCGGTGCCAGGACGTTTGCCCGGCTAATATCTCCGGCAAGGCGCTTAACCCCAAAAAGGTAATCCAGGACTTGAAAGACCACCTCTACGAGGTGTATCCAATACCGTTATCGAGGAAGCCCATCGAGGGCAGGAAGGATATGATTTCAGAAGCCATTACCGAGGAAGTGGTATGGGATTGTACCACCTGCCGAGCTTGCATGGAGGCATGTCCGGTCTATATCGAGCATGTCAATAAGATAATAGATATGCGGCGCAACCTGGCGATGGAGAGGAGCCAGATACCCGAGACGGCTCAGGATGCGCTGAAAAGCCTGGGAGCCAGGGAACATCCCTGGAGGGGCACTACGGCTACCAGGACCGATTGGGCGGAGGGACTTGAGGTTAAGATGCTCTCCGACGACAGCGATATCGATGTGCTGTACTGGGTGGGGTGCACGGCAGCCCTCGACGAGCGCAATATGAAGGTAGCGGCGGCTACGGCCAGGATTCTTAAGGCAGCGGGCATCAATTTCGGCATGCTGGGTATTGAAGAAAGCTGCTGTGGCGACCCGGCGCGCCGTATGGGCGATGAGTACCTGTTTCAGACGCTTTGCGAGAAGAACATCGGAATAATGAAGGGCTATGAAATTAAAAAGATTATCACTACCTGCCCCCACTGCTACAATACCCTGAAGCATGAGTATCCCCAGTTCGGTGGCGAGTTTGAGGTGGTGCATCATACGCAGTTCATCCTCGATTTGATGCGCAGCGGCAAACTGAAATTCAGCAGGTCAAATGCCCGGAAAGCCGTTTACCACGATTCCTGTTACCTGGGGCGTTATAACGATATATACAGCCAGCCCAGAGAGATACTGGCCGCCATTGGTGCGGCCAGCGGGGTAGAACTATCCCGTCACGGACCCAGGAGCTTCTGCTGTGGCGGTGGTGGTGGCCATATGTGGATGGAAGAGGACATTGAAAAGCGCCTCAATGTGAAGCGGACCGAGGAAGTAATCGAGACGGGTGCGGACGTGATAGCCACCGCCTGCCCCTATTGTTTATCGATGTTTGAGGATGGTCTGAAAGCCAAAGAGGTGGAAGAGACCATAAAGGCGATGGACCTCAGTGAGCTGCTCGCCGAGTCGTTAGACGCAGAATCATAAATGGATAGACTGAAGGACAGAGTGGCGGCTGGACGGCCAAGTAAATGCTGCTTACCGTCTTACGTTAATCATTCCTTCCGGCTGGTCAACCACTTCTCCGATGATAGCGGCGTCATCAATCCCGGCTCCGTGCAGTTTACCCAGCAGTAACTCTGCCTTATCCGGCTCGATGAATATCAAGAGTCCTCCGGAGGTTTGCGGGTCGAATAGAATGTCCTGCAGGCTGGCTGGAACTTCATCGGACATAGTTACCGAAGCAGAGTAAAACTCTCGGTTTCGGCTCAGGCCGCCGGGGACCAATCCCCGCTCAGCAAACTCATCGGCTTCATGGAAAATGGGTATGGCAGAGATGCTGTAATCGATGCCAGCGCGGCTGTTTCGAGCCAACTGGACACTGTGGCCTATAAGCCCGAAGCCGGTAATATCGGTGCAGGCGTGAACGCCCACCTCCTGCATCAGTTCCGAGGCTTTATCGTTGAGCATTGCCATGTAGCGTGTGACTTTGTCTACGGTTTCCTGAGAAGCCACGCCCGCTTTCAAGGCGGTATTTATGATGCCTGTCCCAAGCGGC
>JAHJRU010000254.1 GCA_018830745.1 Chloroflexota bacterium | reverse complement strand
TGTTGCTATCTCTAATCTGGCTGCTGCGGCACCCGCAGCGGGAAGAGGCTTTTGCCAGGTGGGCATGGACCATGGCCGGCATTCTATATGTCGGCTGGTTGCTCAGCTATCTGATAGCCTTAAGAGACCTCGAGGCAGGAAAAAACTGGGTATTTCTGGCCATGTTTATCACCTTCGCTTCCGATACCTCGGCTTTCTTTGTCGGCCGGACATGGGGTAAGCATCGCCTCGCCCCCCGTAACAGCCCGGGCAAGACCTGGGAAGGCGCCATAGCCGGCGTGTTAGGTGCCGTCATAAGTAGCCTGATCCTGGTCAAGCTCTTAGCCTTTTCGCTTAGCTATGGGCAGGCGATACTCCTCGGTCTGCTGGTCACCGTTTCCGGGCAGCTCGGCGACCTCGTGGAGTCCCTGTTTAAACGCAACATGGGAATAAAAGAGACCGGTAAGCTACTACCCGGCCACGGGGGCATCCTGGACCGACTGGACAGCATCTTCTTCACCAGTGCCGTGGTATATTACTACGCTTTAGCCTACCAGGCCGGTTGGCTCAACTGGTTGTAGCCTCGGCCATCCGCATAGATTTGTCAGGGAAAAAGCAGATGGGTTATACTCATTTCTACGGTATCTAACGTCTAGCCAGATAGAAAGGAGAAAGATATGCCAGATGTTATTGTGGTTGGTGCCGGCCCGGCAGGGAGCATAGCCGCCAAAAAGTGCGCCGAACATGGACTGGATACTCTATTACTGGAAAAAAGGGCTTTACCCCGGGAAAAGGTCTGTTCCGGCATGGTGATGGGAGAGATTGCCCACACCATCATCAGGGAGGAATTTGGGGAAATACCCCCGGAAGTATTGACCCAGCCCTCTCAGCTGAACGGCTATATCTTTCATACTCCCGGTGTGGGGAGCCAGAACCTGGACAATTTTACCCGGCTTACCTGGAGAAGAAACCTAGACCACTGGATGACACAAAAAGCCGAGGCGGCAGGTGCTCAGCTATGGACGGGCACCAGAGTGACCGGCCTCAAGGAAAAGGGGGCTGGTTTCCTGGTTCAAGCGGAAAAGGGCGGAGAGAAGCAAGAGGTGGAAGCCAGGTTTATCATTGGGGCTGACGGGGCTACCTCTGTTGTCAGAAAGTTTCTTTATCCCGGCCTTGCTGTTCCGTATGGCCAGGTATTCCAGGAGCTTTACCGTGGAGAACTGGACCTGGATAAAAGCTACTTCCACTGGTTCTACCCGATGGAATTCAGCCCGGCTATGTTTACCGCTCACCGGAAGGACGACCTTATTGTAGTCGATTATGGTGGCCCCAGCGGCGTTTTAAAGAAGCTAATGAAATGGGCTAGAGAATACCTGAGCCAGAACCACGGCGTAGATTTCAATCAAAAGCCGGTCTGGCGGGGAGGCTGTCTGCAACCGGCTCTGTTCAGGGCTTTAATTGACCATTCCTTCTTACCGGCAAAGGGCAATGTGCTATTAGCTGGTGAAGCCGGTGGTTTTGTCCTGCCGATAAGTGGTGAGGGTATCGGCACCTGCTTCAGAAGCGGGCTTTCGGCGGCTAGCGCCGTGATTAAAGCAGCGGAAACAGGAGCGCCAGCCGACAGCCACTATTTCAACGGTGTCCAGCCCATGATTTCCGCCTTTGAGGAGATGTTACCCTGGTTCAAGAAGGTTATTACCGAAACCAGGAGCGGTGGGCATTCTTTACCACAGGTGGTCGCCGATGCCTACGGCGCCACCCTGAGGACGTTTTGAAGGCGACAACACGACGATAGTAACCTTTCCCTGGCTTTTTCGTTGTAATAAAATAGTCATGATTAATGAGAGGAAAAAGCAGTACCATGAAGATTAAAGCCAAGACAAAGCTGTTCGTCATTTTTCTCGCTCTGGTAATAGTCATTCCTATGGCAACGGTAGGTTGCCAGGAAGCTGAGAAACCACCAACCGAAGCGCCAGCCGCCGGGAATCTTGCCTCAACACAGGTGCCCAACATGAACCTGGATATCTACGTCTATATCAAACAGGACCGCCCGACCAGCCTGCCGTCAGCCATGATTAATGCCCCGGTTGATATTTCTGTTGAATCGCTGGCGATATGGGGAGTAAGCATCGAGGACGACCTTGCCTTCGGCGGCGCGCTTACCCTCACCGAAGCGGGTCAGGCGGCCGAAGTACATTCACAGATAAAAGCGAGCAGGGGGATCTGGAGCAAGCTATCGGGCAATATCATATACGTGGTGTGGGGTTCCAGCACCGCCGCCGAATCATTAAAACGAGCCGTCACCAACAACGATTTCATATACTATGATGACGAGAAAGGCTTGCGCGCCATCGCCGCGCTGCCCGCTGGCGGCACCACCAGGCTGGCTGGCGCAGCCGTAGTCAAACCGAGCAAAACGCTTATCGGCTACATTTCCCGGGGTACCGATAATAAAGACCTCGGAATGGTCAACACCATAGTGTCTACCGCCAGGCTCGATGTGATAGCCGCGGGACTGTACGCGCCTGACCAGATAGACGTGACCCGGCTAGCCAGAGTGATTGAAAGCGGGGGCGATATCTCCCAGCTTGATTTAGGCATACTGGTCCTGCTCAAGTCTGGCTTACCCGGCTTCATAGTGGAACCCGGTATCAAGAAACTCCTGACCGAAGCCGAGTTTACGGAAAGGGGCCTGGACGGATTGACCGTCTACCACCGGCCTCTGGATACCGGAGGCGGCCAGGCTTTCCCGTTACTGGTCAGAATTGAGGACAACCGCATCTACGGTGTCATATCCGGCAGCGAATCATATGCCAAGACGCTGATAACCAGCATTAACCAGTAGCCCGCTTCACAACGTGCCTCAGCCGCTCAATCCGGTTCATTCCGCTACTCGTTGTGTGGTAATATGTCTATATGGACACTGCATCCAGGCAGATAGCTATTCTGGGTTCCACCGGCTCCATCGGCCAGCAGACCCTGGATGTTATTCGCGCCTTACCCCACAGGTTTAGCGTCATCGGGCTGGCCGCCGGCCAGAATAGCGACTTGCTGGCTCAGCAGATTGCCGAGTTTCAGCCCAGACTGGTCAGCTACCAGAATAACCAGGCGCTACAGCATCCCGCCAGCGCCGAATATGAAGTGTTGTCCATAGAGGACATGGCTCGCCATCCAGAGGTGGACACCGTGGTAATAGCTACCTCGGGAAAAGCCGGGCTAAGTCCAACGTTAGCTGCGGTGAAAGCGGGTAAGACGGTCTGCCTGGCTAATAAGGAAGCTCTGGTAATGGCTGGCCGGATAGTCTGCGGTGAAGCCGCCCGGAAGGGAGCCCGCATCCTGCCCATCGACAGCGAACACAGCGCCATATGGCAGTGCCTTAATGGTGAGAAGGAGCAGCCGAGCCAACTCATTCTCACCGCCTCAGGAGGACCCTTCCGTAACTATTCGCCCGCCCGGTTAAAAGAGGTTACGGCAGAGCAGGCGTTGAATCATCCATCGTGGCAGATGGGGCCCAAGGTGACCATCGATTCCGCTACCCTGATGAACAAGGGGCTGGAGGTAATTGAAGCCCACTGGCTGTTCGATATGCCCTTTGATAAAATCAGGATTTTAGTTCATCCACAGAGCATTGTCCACTCCATGGTGGAGTTCGCCGACGGCTCGGTCAAAGCTCAGCTAAGCCACCCCGACATGCGCCTGCCCATTCAATACGCCCTGTCCTATCCGGAAAGGTGGCCCAACCCGCAGCTACCCCGACTTGACTGGAACCGCATCAGCAACCTGGACTTCGAGCCGCCGGACTATAAGACCTTCCCCTGCCTCAAGCTGGCTATTGAGGCAGGAACTATGGAGGAGACCTACCCGGCAGTGCTATGCGGAGCCGATGAAGTGGCCGTGGAGTTGTTCCTTTCCGGACGCATAGGGTTTGTGGATATTGCCCGCTGTGTCGAAAGGACACTGGAACAGCATCAAGCCATCGCCAACCCCACCCTGGACGAAATTCTGGCGGCGGATGCCTGGGCCAGGGATAGAGTACGGCAGATAGTGGAGGGGAATACTGGATGATTATACTAACGATAGTTTCCTTTTTCGGTGTGCTGGTGGTGCTGATTATCGCCCATGAACTGGGGCATTTCGTGACCGCCAAAGCCTCCGGCGTCAGGGTGGAGGAGTTCGGGTTGGGATTCCCGCCAAGACTGTACGGAATTAAAAAGGGTGAGACTATATATTCCCTGAACGCCCTGCCTTTTGGCGGCTTTGTTAAAATGGCTGGCGAAGAAGACCCCTCCGGGCCGGGGAGCCTGGCCAGCAAACCGTTCGGCATAAGACTGGCGGTTCTCGGCGCCGGCTCGCTGATGAATGCCCTGTTGCCATTCCTTTTGTTCTCCATTGCTTTCATGGTGCCCCATAACGTAGCCACCGGTCAGGTAGTGGTGAATGATGTAGTCCCAAACTCACCCGCCATCAGCGCTGGAATAGCACCCGGGGACACGTTGATAAGCATAAACGATAAGCCCATACACAATATCGGCGATGTTCACCGTAATATCCTCACCAACCT
>JAHJRU010000253.1 GCA_018830745.1 Chloroflexota bacterium | reverse complement strand
TTCTCTTGCAGCTTTTGAAGGAGCTCCTGGGCGTATTCTTCGCCTGACTGGCGGATATCACCCAGGATAAAAATGGGTCCGTTACTGAAATTGGCTATCTGCTTAATGTCTTGTATCACAGCTTCCGGAGTGCGGAAGGCTGGCTTTCCCCGGTGGTAAAATTCTCTGAAGGCAGCCGCGGAACCGCCACAGATGACGCAGTTTTCCGTGCAGCCGCGGCAGGTAAAGGCGGCGGTGATAGGATAGTCTGCCCATCCTTTGAAGGGAATATAGCTGGCCAGGTCGCGGTACCTTATCACCGAGCGCAGGACGTTGCCGTAGTGTTCCACCATAAGGTTATTCAGGTCAGGGGGAATATTGGAGAAGGGGTTTTCCCGCACTGTCCCCTGGCTATCCCGCCAGACAAGGTTGGGCACGTTCTCCGGCGGCTTGCCATTCTTGATGCAGTCCATTAACTGGCGTAGCGGTTCCTCGGTGGAGTCGCCCCGCATCACGTAATCTATCTCGGGGTACTGCATTAATTCCTGGTAGAAATAAGAGGAGGACAGCCCACCGAATATCACCCTGGAATCCGGATGATGTTTCTTCACCAGCCTGGCGATTTCTATAGACCCGTGGCAGTGCAGCATCCAGTGTAAATCAATGCCGAAGAGCGGTGCCTTCAGGCGCTTTATCATCTTTTCGGCATCGAAGTTGATGTCGTTGAGCATACGCACCGCCAGGTTGACGATGCGCACCTGATGGCCCGCGCGCTCCAGGTATTCCGCGATGCTGGTAAAACCAATGGGGTACATCTCGAAAACGGGAGAAGATGGAATCTGCTCGCTCACCGGTCCGTAGAGGATGGTCTTCTGCCGGAAGTCGTAAACGCTGGGCGCGTGCATCAATATAAAGTCGGGCTGCGCCATATAACCGAATCCTTTCTCTAACTCTTACTTGAGGGCGATATGAGTGCCAATAGCCCCAAAAAGAATGGGCTGGTAGAGCACCTGGCGGAAGCCGGCGGTGAGCAACAGTTCCTCGATTTCCTCCGGGGTGTAGAATCGGGAGGCTGACTCAGCCAGGTAGTGGTAGGCTCCTTTATTGCCGGAAATCAGGTATCCCACACCGAAGGCAAACCAGCGCAGGTAAAGGTGGAATAGCTTTCTTATCAGTTTTGATTTAGGCTGGCTGCTCTCCACGATGACGAATCTGCCGCCAGGCTTGAGTATCCTCACCACTTCGGCAACATATTGTTTTACCATGGGATTCTTATAGGTCAGGTTGCGGAAGGCGAAGGATATGCCTACACTGTCGAAGTGCTCGTCAGGGAACGGGAGGCTGGCGGCGTCGCCGTAGATAAAGGAAATACGGTTATCCACCCCGTCTTTCTGCGCCTTCAAGTTGGCGATGTCAAGCATGGGCTGGCTGTAATCCAGCCCGGTTAATTCTATGTTGTTCTGGCTTAATCGGGCCAGGTAAATCGCCAGGTCACCGGTGCCGCAGCAGAGGTCCAGGACTTTCTCCGGGTTTGAAGCCAGGCACTCCCTGGCGGCCTTCTTGCGCCACCGTTCGTCCAGGCTCCACGTTATCACGTTATTAACCAGGTCATAGTGGCGTGGCACGGTGGTGAATATACCGTGAAGGGGCCTGTGCGCTATTACGTTATTATCAGCATCAGTCATAATCTTTGGCAGGGTAAAAGCTTATCATTTAAAAGATTCGCGCCAGAATATAGCCAATGCCCATGAGCACCTGGGTTAACAGGACAACCATGACATTGTTAGCCATGCCGGGTATCAGCTTGCTTGGGTCACTATAGTTGCGGGCGCCCTGAATCGCCTTTACCGCAGCCGGTAATGTCAGCAGGGCAATCAGGGTGAAAGCCGGCATCTGTCCGGCTATCACGGCGCCTATAATCCAGACATACATCATTATCATCAGTGCGGAATAGACGATGCCTGCCTTTCTTGGCCCGATAGTTATCGGCAGGGTTTTCCGGTTTACCGTGGCATCGGCTTCCATATCGGGGAACTCATTGAGAAGCAGCAGGTTGTGCACCAGTATGCCGGGTATTATGGAGGCGATGATTGCCGGGAGAGTGTATTCACCGGTCTGAGCGAAGTATATTCCGAGCACAGGCAAGGCACCCAACCCGACCCCCGGCGCCCACTCCGGCCAGTTATGCTTGAGTATGACGGGGGTATAGAATATGATGCAGATGGCAGCGATTATCAGCAGGGGAAACAACTGCCAGCCTTTAATCAGGGTGAAATAGATGCCTATCGGTACAATGGCGATAAGCGACCCCCATCCCAGCCACAGCGCTTCCCTGGCTGAGACCAGACCATCCGGGAGCGCCCCGCTGCCCCCACTGAAGGGCGTTCTCTGGGTTTTCAGGTCCACCCCGCTCTTATAGTCGAAGTACTCGTTGAGCGCGTTTACGCTGATGTGGGCTAGCAGCAGACCAAGGAAGGCCAGCAGGGCATGCCCCAGATGAAAGACACCATCATACCACCAGGCGATGCTGGTGCCCAGAAACGCCAGGGCAATTGGCAGGAGCAGAAAAGGACCCCTGATTACCATTAACCATCTTTTTACAGCCATTTTTATCTCCTATCTTAGTCTAACTTTTACCTCATCTCCAATTTCGGCGTTAAGCAAAGAAGCGGCATTGCCATCTTTTACGGCTATTTCCAGATAACCGAAGCTGCCTATGAGGGCTGATAACCCCTCGCGGTCAGCATAGGTTTGACCCATTCCGGAAATTAGTTGACGCCCTATCTCAATGGTAATAGATGTCATCTCTTGAGACAGGTCATCGTTCCTGATATTGGTAATCAGGTTGCCGAAGTTGTCGATGTGCAGGATGTGTCCCACCAGTATGTTATTTGCTGTTAGCTGCGGATGCAATGGCGGTAACATAACAACCGAAGTGACTGGCTCACCAAAATCGGAGGCTGGGCAGCCCAGGGACAGGCGGGCAGCAACCGGTGAAAATATATCCCTGCCGTGGAAGGTGGGGCTGACCGGTGACCGCCAGTATTTGGATTCGGTGATGGCTACTGCTTCCAGACCCGGTGGCAACTCTATTTGAGTTCGGTCAGCGTAGTTTTCACCTCCCTTTGCCGATGATTGGGTGATTACATGGCTCAGGACACCGTTGTCCGGTGCCACAAATTGAGCCGACGGCGTGCTTATAATAATAGCCCTGCGGTCGGTGCCGACACCCGGGTCAACGACTACCATATGGATTGTTCCTGCCGGGAAGAATGTATGTGCGGTGCCCAGGATGAAAGCGGCATGTCGGATGTCCTGGGGGCGGATGCTGTGGCAGATGTCCACCAGTTTTGCTTCGGGGTTGATACCAAGTATTACTCCCTTCATTGCCGCTACATAAGCGTCGGTCATGCCAAAATCAGTGGTCAGGGTAATTACAGCGACCATCGTTCTACTTCTTCCACCGCCAACAACTAGGTAAACCTGAGGGTAACTATGGAGACAATGAGAAACAAAATAACGAGGACGATGGTCAGTTGAAACAGTGTCTTCTCCACACCGCGTTTGGTGCGCCAAACGGTATCCGGATTACCAAAGATACCCCCCAGTCCTCCCCCCCTGACCTGAAGCATAACAGTGAGTATGAT
>JAHJRU010000252.1 GCA_018830745.1 Chloroflexota bacterium | reverse complement strand
CTTTTCCCCTGGTCCGGGCTTTCTATGTAGACCTTGTTGGGATAACGTTCGGCCGACTCTTTAAGTACGGTGTGGATATCTTTATACTGCCATTCAGTTTGCTCCATTGCCATCCTCCCGCTGTCTGCTTCCTGCTGGAATAACGTTGCCATTTTAAAGCCCGCTCTTGCCGACTGTCAAGGAGAGGCATCTTTCAGGTTCTCCCTCGTTTGGTTGACACTCCGGTTTCTCACATTTTATACTTGTTATACTCGGCTCAATCCTTAAGGCAGCAACTTTCAGCGAACGAACAATGTCCAGCCAGACGCTAATTTTTGAAAAGGTGACAAGTCTAACCGGTAGTAACTATATTTAATAGATATTGCAAATTTATTATAAAAGAGGGAGGTAAAAATGCCAGGATATGATACAGTGCCTTTAGATTACGAAGGGATAAATGTTGCCGCAGTACAAATGAACTCTATTAATATTGACCCCAAGAATCCGGAAGCGGGAAAAACTAGGAATCTGGAGTATATGTTGCGCTTCTGTGACATCGCTTTTATGTTCGGGGGGCCAAAGCAATTATTAGTCTTTCCGGAGTTTTCCATTACTGGTCACAATACATTCTGGACCAGAGAAGAATGGAGCCGGATTGCCATAATGGTACCCGGGCCGGAGACTGATCGCATTGCCCAGAAGGCGAAGGACCTTAACTGTTATATCGCTTTTGGGGCACATACACAGGACAGGGACTGGCCGAGCCACTTCTTCAACTGTACGGTGCTGGTTAGTCCGAAAGAAGGAGTCATTCATACGCACTGGAAAGCTTACACCGGCTTTGCCGGTATGGGGCTCGAATATGCTACCGACGTGCATACCGTTCTGGATAAATTTGTTGATAAATATGGGTGGGATGCCGTGTGGCCGGTGGCCAAGACGCCCATAGGCAACATCGCCACCTATGTGTGTTCCGAAGGTTTTGCTCCGGAAACTGCCCGCATGTTTGCTTTCAACGGAGCGGAGATAATATGCCGGTCTATGTCCGGAGGTGGGCCGGATAACCAGTTGGGGAGATTCCTGGTTCAGTTCCGGGCTGACTGTGCTGCCAACCAGGTCTACGGCATATATGCTAACAAGTGTACTCGCCGGGGTATCGGCTCTATGGGTGGTGGCGGTTCGATGATAGTCGGCCCGAGTGGAGAGATAATAGCTCAGGCTCAGGATGCTGGTGAACAGGTGGTAGTGGCTACCATCCCAATATCGGTACACCGTAAGAGTCACTTCTTACCCAATATCAAAACGGAGCTATATGCTCCCGTTTATCAGCAACATCCGGGACAGTATCCAGCCAATATGTACGCCGACTACCTGCCCAAAGATTATGATGATGCTCATCAGTGGGCATTAAAGCATAAGCGTGATGATCGCCCCAGTCGGTATACCATACCACCGCGTGAGAATCCCGACGAACTTTAGCTTACAGGCCTGGTAGCCAGGAAGCTGCTCTCGCTGATAAATACCTACACTGAGCTATAAAAAAGGTCGCTACAGGAGAAGTATAGAAAGCAAAATGGTAATAGGCGATATAGCAATGAGTAACTCGCGCCTGTTTCCTGACAAGTTTTGGGGATAATCGATGAAAAGGTAAGGTGGAGTTACTCCTTGAGGTTATACAGGAGACATTTATTCTGGCCATATTTTTCTTCGTGGGCAGAGGAATACAGAGCAGCCAGGGACACGGATATCCGATAAGAACATCGCTAACCGTAATCTTCCTTTTCTCCAGTACATCGCATGCCCGCCTTTCTCAGACACTTAGTTCATGACAAACTTTCAGTATTAGTTTGCGTCTCTTTGGCGAGCTTAGAAATTCCCCCCGGTTGCCTCCTTCAGGATAGAGATATCAAGAGATAAGTCAGCCACCAGCTTCTTCAGGCGGGCATTTTCTTTTTCGAGGTCCTTCAGCCGCTTGGCCTGCTCTACCCTCAGACCACCGTTCTCTTTACGCCAGCGGTAGTAGGTTTGTTCGGTAATGCCGATCTTCCGGCTGGCTTCCCCGATGGTGGATCCCTGACTCAACAGGATCTCAGCTTCCCTGAGCTTGCTGATGATCTGCTCCGCGGTCAAAGTCTTTCTGACCATTTAGCTCCCCTTCTTTATTATTCCAGCCTAACACTAGAGCTGGATCCGTTTTTTGTGGGCAGGTCAGCCTAGTCTTATGGTATAAGATTCAACTACTTAGTGATTAGTGAAAGCAGGGTATTAATGAAAACCCATTCAATAATGGGCATTATCAGATTAGGATAATACTAGCTTATCTACAGACCGTTGCCTTCTACTCTATAACGTCTTGGGGCTTACCTTCGCTGGGCTGCTACTTATTAAATTTCTCTCTGCCAATGTTGACAACCCTGTAACTGATGACTATACTGCGGGCATCGAATTATAGTTCATGGAGTGATTGATGGCATATTACAAGGACTTACGCCAGCATATGAAAGCACTGGAGGAGCGCGGTAAATTAATCAGAATTGATAGCCCCATAAATAAGGATACTCAACTCCAGCCCCTGGTCAGGTTGCAATTCAGGGGTCTGCCGGAGGAACAGAGGAAAGCATTTCTGTTTACCAACGTGTTCGATTCCCGGGGAAAGAAGTATGATATTCCCGTTGTTATTTGTGCCCTGGCCGGCTCGTCCGAGATTTATGCCATCGGTATGATGTGCCGCCCGGAGGAGATTGCCGAAAAGCTGGCCCAGGCAGAGATTAATGCCATTGAGCCCCGGATGGTGGAGAGTGGCCCGGTACAGGAAGAGGTGTATATGGGCGACCGCCTGCTGGAACGCGGTGGCCTGGACGAATTCCCGGTGCCCATTGCTACGCCGGGCTTTGACTGCGCGCCATTCTTTAACGCGGCGTGCTGGGTGACCAAGGACCCGGAAACGGGGATACGTAATGTGGCGGTCTACCGTAACCAGTTGAAATCCCCCACCAGGACGGGGGTGCATTTTGGCGACGTCAGCCGGCACGGCTTGCAGCACTGGCAAAAGTGTAAAGAAAAGGGAATTCCGCTGGAGGTTGCCTGTGTCATCGGCGGTCCGCCGAGCATCGGCTATGTGGCGGTATCCAAGCTGCCCGATGGCGTGGATGAGTTCACCGTAGCCGGGGGTATAGCCGGTGAGCCGCTGGAGTTGGTCAAGTGTAAGACGGTGGATCTGGAGGTGCCGGCTCATGCGGAGATTGTCGTTGAGGGAGAGCTGACCACCGAGGAGCTGGAGGTTGAAGCCCCTCACGGCGAGGCGGTGGGGTATATCGGTATGGAGGAGATGATGCCCTATCTAACGGTGAAATGCATTACCCACCGTCATAACCCGATATGGCTGGCTTTCATCAGCCAGTTCCCGCCCAGCGAGAGCAGCAAGATAAGGCAGCACGCCAACGAAGGGGCGGTCTACAAGTACCTGCGGCATGACCAGAATATGCCCCACGTAAAAACGGTGGCTTTTCATGAATCGGTGGGCAGCGAGGCTTATGTGGCTATCCAGATGACCAAAACTGACCAGAGCGAGGTATGGCGTACCCTGGAAGCAGCGGCGACACGTTTCGCGGCAGCCAAGACCATAGTGGCCGTGGATGAAGATATTAACCCGGCGGATGCCGATATCATCAACTGGGCCATAGCCTCCCGGGTGCAACCGCACCGGGATTGCCGCATCGTGGAGTACCGCTCTTCCAACCTGCTGGACCTCTCCTTGGAGCCGTTCGACGATTTGCTTAAAAGGCGGCACGCTGAGCACGATGCCCACAGTGAAATGCCGCTGGCGTCCCATCTTTTAATTAACGCCACTCTGAAATGGGCTTATCCTCCGCTGTCACTGCCTAAGAAGGAGTTTATGGAGGATGCGCTGCGCATCTGGGAGAAGGAAGGGCTGCCGGCGTTAAAGCTGAAAGACCCCTGGTGGGGCTATAACCTGGGCTACTGGAGGGACGAGCACGAGGAATGTGCCGCGCTGGCGGTTAAGGGTGAATACTACAAGACCGGCGAGCAAAGAGCCCGGAACAGGATTAAGATTTAATTGTCTTATTGATAAATTTCTATCTATTATTACGACCGAAATAGAGCATGGATAAGTTTAACCTACCCTCGTAAGTAATCCCACCCTTAAATTGGATTTATGGGGAAAATTGTCAAAGCCACATTAGCTTATGTTGTGTGGTGCAATAGTGGTGGTTGATTGATGCAGTTTATTACACGTACAAAGCGGGAGAGAAAGCGAGGACAATGAGTTAATGTATCAAAGTGGCAGCGGGTGGATTTGAACCACCGACCAAGGGCTTATGAGGGCCAGTTTCGACTGTATACCACATTACATACTTCAAAGGTTTATTGATCAACAGAGCCTATTTTTCTGAAATAT
>JAHJRU010000027.1 GCA_018830745.1 Chloroflexota bacterium | reverse complement strand
GTGCGGGCGGTGTCGCTCTCAACTGCCACCAGGTTCAGCGCCTGCCCGCGGGAATCGGACAGGATAGCGGAGTGCGGTTCGTTAACAAAGTTGCTGACCGCCTCACCCAGCCAGTGGTAGCGCCGGGCATAGCGGGTCTTTTCGTTCATCCCCTGCTGGACCACAGCCCAGGAACCATTAGCCACAAACAGAAAAATATGGTGGTAGAGCTGGTAGCCGTCCTGGATGGCTGAGCTGTCCACCTTGGCGGACATGCGGCTGGCATAAACCAGCGGTGCCGGGTCGAGTGAGAGCCTGTCCCCCCACACCTCTATCTCTGATGGTGTCTTCCGCGAAGTGGCCCCCTTGCCCCCGGCCACAAACAAGCCCAGTTCTTTCTCCAGTCCTTTCACCCCCTCCTTCAGCGCACCGCATAGTGTGGTGGTAACACCGCTGGAGTGCCAGTCGAAGCCCAGGATACAGCCGAAAGCCTGGAACCAGTAAGGGTGTGACAGGCGTCTCAGCATCTCCTCGGCGCCGAAGTCGGACACGGTAACAATGGTGATTTCCCGCGCTAGCTTGACCATTCGCTGGAACAGCCAGCGCGGCGCCTTGCCGTAATGCAGGGGCAGATTGGCGATGCCGGTTCGCCTGGGAGCATTAGCCGATGACATATTTCACCTTGAGAACAGTTTAGGTGCTGTTGATGGGCAAGTCAATTGACTTTAGTCGCCATGCAACGTAGAATTTTACAAGGTGTATTATATGCCAGAAACCCGACTTCGTTCTGATGTTGACCGACTAGCTGACAGCCTGGGGAAGCTTCCCGAACCGGCTGCCTCCCCGAGCTTTATTGCGGTCAGCGGCTTGCCGGGAACGGGCAAATCTTACCTCTGTGCCAGACTGGCTGAAAGGTTACCCTCCATAATTTTAGAAAGCGATACCCTGCGCAAAGTCCTTTTTCCATCACCGGGTTACCGCCAGCCGGAGAGCGCCCGTCTTTTCCGGGCGATTCACCTGCTCATCGAGCGTCTTCTCCGGCGAGGCGTATCCGTTATTCTGGATGCCACCAATCTGTCGGAAAAGTTCCGAGAGCACCTATATAGCATTGCCGACCGTCTAAATGTCAGGCTGGTACTGGTGCGTGTCGAAGCGCCGCCGGAGCTGGTGAGAGAGCGACTCGCTGCCAGGCAGGGTAAGCCAGGGACAACATCGGATGCCGATTGGGCGGTCTATCAGAAGATGAAGGATACCGCAGAGAAAATCAACCGCAACCATTATGTCGTGGATATGTCTGGTGACATCACTCCCGTTGTATACAAGATTGTAAAGGAAGCCAGCAGATGAAAGGAGAGCTAACGTGGAAATAAAGACAATTGCCGGTGATATCGCCCGGATTAAGGCAGATGCCATCATAGTCAACCTTTTAGAAGGTTCTAAGAAACTTGATGGCGGTCTAGCCAGGATTGACCAGGCGCTTGACGGCGCTATCTCACACCTCATTCGCCGGGGCGAAATTAAGGGCAAGCTGAAAGAGGCTACCCTTCTTCACAGCCTGGGCAAACTTCCCGCCGAAAGGGTGGTAGTTATCGGATTGGGTAAAAAGAAGGAGCTGACTCTGGATAAAGTTCGTCAGGCAGTAGCCGAAGCCTGCCGGCTTCTGCGGCGGAAGAATGCCGGGAATATCGCCATTACGCCCGTTGGAGCAGGATTAGTTGGCATTACCCCAGAGATGGCTGCCCAGACAATCGCCGAGGGTGCCCTGCTTGGTCTTTATACCTTTCGCCAGCATATAACCAAGAAACCGGAGCATGGCGAGATTAAGCGGCTTACCATAGTCGGGGCGGATAAAGCGGAGGTCGCTCTTCTGGAGCAGGGCAGTCGAAAAGGAAGAATCCTGGCAGAGGCGGCTAATCTGGCCCGCGATATGGTCAATGAGCCGGCTAACTATGAGACCCCCGCTCAGATGGCGAACACGGCTGCCGAAGCGGCCAAAAGCTACGGTCTTGAAGTGGAAGTTCTGGAGCGAGAGCAGATGCGGAAACTGGGTATGGGGGCGCTACTGGGCGTAGCCCAGGGGAGTGAGCAACCGCCGAAATTCATCATTCTCAGGTACAAAGGCGGTAAGTCCAGCGATATCGACCTGCTCCTGGCTGGTAAGGCGATAACCTTTGACTCCGGGGGCATCTCTATCAAGCCATCGGAGGGAATGGGAGAGATGAAAGGGGACATGGCTGGCGGGGCAGCGGTTATCGCGGCTATGAGCGCCGTAGCTCAGCTTAAGCCCAACATCAATGTAACCGCTCTTATCCCGGCAACGGAAAACCTGCCCAGCGGCAGGGCGGTTAAACCGGGCGATGTCTTGACGGCTATGAACGGTAAGACCATTGAAATCATATCCACCGATGCCGAGGGGCGGATGATTCTGGCTGATGCCCTGAGCTATGCCAGTACACTTAAAGCTAAGCGCATCGTAGATGTGGCTACCCTCACTGGAGCGTGTATGGTAGCTCTGGGCAAGATTTGCAGCGGAGCCTTCGCCAACAACCAGGAGTTAGCTAATGCCGTCGTGACCGCCGGTAATGAAGCCGGGGAGCGTATCTGGCAGATGCCGATGTTTGAGGAGTACAAAGAGCAAAACAAGAGCGATGTGGCTGATATCAAGAATGCCGGGGGGAGATATGGCGGCGCCATCACGGCTGCTCAGTTTCTGGCTGAGTTTGCCGGTGACACGCCCTGGGTACACCTGGATATCGCCGGCACCAACATGACGGACAAGGAACAGGGTTACCTGGTGAAAGGGGCTACCGGTGTGCCGGTGCGCACCCTGGTCAACCTTGTTCTTGCGTTAGCTACTCCACCAAAAAATAAGAGGAGGACCAGGCGATGAACATCAGGTGGTTAGGCCATGCTACTTTCATGATTTCTTCGGATGACGGGACAAGAATAATAACTGACCCGTATACCACCGGGGGAAAGTTGAGCTATGGGGAGATACAGGAGACGGCTGACATTGTTACCATAAGCCACGGTCATGGCGACCATAATAATGTCAGCGCGGTCAGGGGTAACCCCGCAATAGTTGACCAGGCGGGCATTACCGAGGTAAAAGGGATAAAATTCCAGGGGATATCCACGGCTCATGATGACGCCGGAGGAACACAGAGGGGCAATAGCATCATGTTCTGCTTCGAAGCGGATGGGATGAGGGTCTGTCATCTCGGCGACCTCGGTCATATGCTCGATGATAAGCAGGCGGCTGAGCTAGGGCAGATAGATATATTGCTTATCCCGGTGGGCGGGTATTACACTATCGATGCCCAGGTGGCTACCCGGGTGGCCGATAAACTGGCACCCAGGCTGGTCATACCGATGCACTTTAAGACAGAGAAGTGCGATTTTCCCATAACCGGCGTGGACGAGTTTTTACAGGGAAAGACGAACGTAACCCGTCTGGAAGTCAGCGAAGCGGAATTCCACGCTGAGCATCTCCCTACCAGCACCCAGATAGTGGTACTAATCCCGGCTTTGTAAGCGTTAGTCTGGATGGCTATTATAATCAGTACATCATTTGTTCAGACTGCCTTTTTGGCTTATTTTTCCTAAACCTCTTCCAAATCGGCTTGAATTGTAGTAAAATAATACATAGGGGAGTGGGAGGGAACTGAGAATAGAACTTTGGATATTAGCTGTATTGTTCTTGCTGGTGGCAAGGGCTTACGCCTGGGGCGGAATAAAGCGACAGAAACTCTTAACCGCACCAGTTTATTACAGCGAGCAATCTCGCAGCTTAGCTTTCTTAATGCCGACATCATTATAGTTGTCGCGGCAGACCAATCCCTCCCCGGGCTTAACGGCCACTCAAGGTTGCGGATAGTAACTGATGATTACCCTGCTAAGGGTCCTCTGGCTGGTATTTATACCGGTTTAACCGCATCGGTGTCATTCTACAACCTTGTTGTTGCCTGTGATATGCCCTTCCTGAATGGAGACCTTTTGCGGTATATGATAAAGGTAGCGGATAACTACGATGCCGTCATCCCACGATTTGGTAATATGGTGGAACCGCTTCACGCGGTATATTCCAGAAACTGCATCACACCGCTAAAGACTCTGCTGAACCAGGGCAACCTGAGCGTGTATGAACTTTTCCCCCTGGTCAAAATAAGGTATGTGGAGGCAGAGGAGGTCGACCGGTTTGACCCCCAGCATTTGAGCTTCTTTAACATTAACACCGAATCTGATCTGGAGAGGGCCAGGCAATTAGCCGGTGAGGTATAGACAATGATAAGCGTAGAGCAGGCGCTGGAGAAAATTCTGGGTTATATCGATGTTCTGGAAGCGAAGGAAAGCCCTATTCTGGACACCCTGGGGCTGGTGCTGGCTGAGGATATAGTCTCAACTGTGAATGTGCCGCCGCTGGATAACTCAGCCATGGATGGATATGCCGTGATAGCGGAAGATACCCGTGGTGCCGGACAGCAATCACCCAAATATCTTAAGGTTATCGGTACCGTCCCGGCGGGCTCTATTTCAAAGCAGGAAGTAATACGGGGCACAGCGGTTCGCATTATGACCGGGGCGCCGGTACCGTCTGGGGCTGATGCCGTAGTACAGTTTGAGAATACCGATGAGACGCAGCGAGAACCAAATTCCAGCGAGATAGGTATTCTGACTGAGGCCAAGGTTGGTTTGAACATCCGTCGGGCTGGTGAAGACATCACTAAAGGGTCAGTGACGCTTCGCCAGGGCACGGTATTGCAGTCGGCGGAAATTGGGGTTCTGGCCTCTTTGGGGCGGACCAGTGTCAGGGTTATTCGTCGGCCGGTGGTAGCTATTTTATCCACCGGGGATGAGGTAGTCGATATCAGCCAACCACTGCCTCCGGGCAAGATATACAATAGCAACACCTATAGTCTAGCTGCTTTAGTTAAGCGATATGGCGGTATCCCCAAGCTTCTGGGTATTGCGCTGGATAATGAAGACTCGCTGATTGCCAAGCTGAACGAGGGACTGGATAGTGACCTGCTGATAACCACCGGCGGCGTATCGGTCGGTGACTACGATGTGGTGAAGGATGTACTGGCTAAAGAGGGAGAAATCGGTTTCTGGCGGGTTAGAATGAAGCCGGGTAAGCCGCTGGCTTTTGGCTCGATTAAAGGGGTACCCCATCTTGGTTTGCCGGGCAATCCGGTAAGCACCATGGTAACCTTTGAGCTATTTGCCCGGCCGGCAATTCTCAAAATGATGGGCCAACAAAACTGGACCAAACCTATCATAGAGGCAACCATAGAAGGTTCGGTCAAGAATACAGATGGGCGACGTATCTATGCCCGGGCGATGGTGGAAAAGCGTGATGGACAATACTTTGCTCGACTAACCGGCCCTCAGGGTTCGGGAATATTAACCTCCATGACTTCAGCTAATGGCTTGGTGATAGTTCCCGAAGAAAGAGATGGCGTGGAAGCGGGAGAGCTGGTCCAGGTGATGATGCTCGATTGGGATAATGCATTTTAATTATACCGTCTCAGCAAGGAGATTGTATTGATATTTGAGGCTTCAGAGTTCGTTTTCAGGCCGCCGCCGCCGGTATCTCGGGCGCGCCGTGTGTTGATTAAGCCGAGTGCCGGTTACCCGGCGCGTTACCCCGTTACCACCAGCCGGGATATACTGTCGGTAATAATAGACGGTATCCGGCGGGTCAGTGATGCCGATATTCTGATACTGGAAAGCGCTCCGGGTATAGAACCGATATACCCCATATACCAGGCGTTGGGATATAATTTCCCCAGGGTGCTCATGTTAGACGTAAATAGCTGCATCTGCGTGGAGGTGGATAACCCATTATTAAAGCCGTTTGCTATTCCCACGTTCTGGGTACCCAATGTCATTCTGTCCAGCGACTATTTGATAAGCGTGGCGCCGATGAAGGTGATCAATGGCCATTCCAGCCTGAGCATAATGAACCTCCTGTCACTGTTGCCGGGAGACAAATATAGGAACGGAACAAATGGCAACTGGGATGCATTATATGGTCTGGGTATAGACAAAGTAATGGCTGACCTGTATTTTACCCTGCCATTTGATATGGGAGTCATCGAGGCTCGTCAGAAGTTCACCGTGGGAGATGAGCCCACGCAAGGTGAGATTGAGGAGTGTGGGAAGGTATTTGTGGGCGAGCCATATGAGGCGGACCGTGAAGCCTCAGAGGCATTAGGGTTAAAAACCGATTACCTTGATTTAATAGAGGCAGCTAGGGTAGAATTTGAAAGATAGATGATGGACATGAGTGAAGAGATAATTAACGAGGAAGCCAGCCCGCGCTGGTTTCTTGATATCGACTGGTATCAGCAGAACAATCGCTCACTTTTTACCTTAGCTCAACACTGCCTGTGCTATAATTGCCGCGAACGGCTGGAAACTAACGAAAGTAACGATTCCATCTCAGAGCTACTGGCTGCAATTGAGAACTGTTGTTCCCAGGGCCCGGACTTTATCACCAGTCGGTTACCCATAATGGAAAGCGTGTTTCGGCTCATCCTGGCTAATGGAAACCGCCCCCTGGAATTGGAGGAACTGGGTAATCAGCTAAGGGAACGACTCGGTGGAGATACCTACCGCACCTCGCCCGAGATGCTGTCCCGCCTGCTCAGTAATGACCGTTATTACGGCCTAAGACAGGTTGGTGACTGACCCAGCCTAGTATCTTATCTCGAAACCCGTATAGCGCCCGCTGTGTTCTGACCAGGTAGTTTCCACCTTCTCCACCAGGGAAGCCGGTGGCCCAATCTTGAGAGAGGCAATCAATTCATCCAGCTTTTTTCTCTCCCCTTCAGCAGCAACCTCCACCTTTCCCCCGGGGACATTGCGAACATAGCCGCTCAGGCCAAGCGCGGTTGCCTGCCGGGAGACAAAAGCGCGAAAGAAAACCCCCTGAACCCGACCGTGTACCATTGCTTTAACCGCAGCTAAATCAGTCATGGAACTTCATCTAAACATGAGGTACCACGCTGGCGATCTGGCACTTACCCTGTTCACCGGCTAAGCGGTTCACCCGGCATTGACGGGGGCAGAGGGTGCATTCTTGCAGCAAATACGTGGCTTTCTTAACCCGAGCTGCCATCTCACCGGTGCGAAAGAGCTGCTCGTAAGCGGCGATTTAGCTTTCCTCCTCTTCCGCCCCTTCCTTCTTGCCTTTCTTGACTACTTCTACGGTTTCAGTAGGCTGCAGAACAGTAACCGGAAGTATCTTCCTGGTATCCTTTTTGGGCTTCTTAGTCTCCCGGCGTCTAAAATCTCTCTTTCCCATAATAGTACCCTCTATTTTTTACTTCGGTTACTCTCAAATAGAGT
>JAHJRU010000251.1 GCA_018830745.1 Chloroflexota bacterium | reverse complement strand
CCCTGATTGTCCGCCCGGCCTATACGCTGGGGGGGACGGGGAATGGCTTTGCCAATAACTGGAAGGAGTTCGACCACGTGGTGGGCGCCGGCTTGGAGGCCAGCCCCATTAACCAGGTTTTGCTGGAGACCTCGGTGGCCGGCTGGAAAGAAATCGAATACGAGGTGATGCGTGACGGTGCCGATAACTGCATCACCGTGTGTAATATGGAGAACATCGACCCCATGGGCATACACACCGGCGACAGCATCGTGGTGGCGCCCAGCCAGACCCTCACCAATAAAGAATACCAGATGCTGCGCACCGCCAGCCTCAAGATTATCCGTGCCCTGGGGGTGGAGGGGGGCTGTAACGTCCAGTTTGCCCTTGACCCTCATAGCCAGCAGTACTACGTCATTGAGGTAAATCCCAGGGTCAGCCGCAGTTCCGCCTTAGCCAGCAAGGCTACCGGCTATCCCATTGCCCGTGTGGCGGCTAAGATAGCCGTGGGCAAGAGGCTGGATGAAATACCCAACGCCGTAACCGGCAAGACCATGGCTTCCTTCGAGCCTGCCCTGGACTACATTGTAGTCAAAATCCCCCGCTGGCCCTTTGATAAATTTGCCTCCGGCGACCGCATTATCGGCACACAGATGAAAGCCACTGGCGAGGTGATGGCCATAGACCGCTGCTTCGAGGCGGCATTGAATAAAGCCGTTCGCTCTCTTGAGTTTGAAAGGCGGTCTTTGCTCTGGGAAGACCCGGAATGGAAGTCGGCTACCGATATCAATGCGTACCCCTTGCACCCCAATGACATCAGGCTATGGGCGGTAATGGCGGCTTTGCGGCATGGAATAAGCGGTGAGGCAATTATTGAGCGTACCAGGATTGACCGCTGGTTCATGTGCAAGTTTCAGAACATCATAGACATGGAGAAGAAGCTCCTGTCCGAGACGCTGACCCCGGAGCTTATGCGGGAAGCCAAGAGACTTGGTTTCTCCGATGAGATGATAGGTACTCTGGCGGACAGGCTGCCGGAGCAGGTGAGGGAACAGCGCAAAAGCTGGGGCATACGCCCGGTATATAAAATGGTGGACACCTGCGCCGCCGAGTTCGATGCCGGCACGCCCTACTTCTACAGCACTTATGAGCAGGAAAACGAGGCTGAGGCTGGCTCGGGGAAAAAGGCGGTGGTTATCGGCAGCGGGCCCATCCGTATCGGCCAGGGCATTGAGTTCGACTACTGCAGCGTGCACTCCGCCTGGGCTTTGCAGGAAGCAGGATACACCAGCATAATGATTAACTCCAACCCGGAGACGGTATCCACGGATTTTGACACCAGTGACCGCCTCTATTTTGAGGCTCTGGATGAGGAGAGCGTGCGCGACATTATAGAGAACGAGAGTGAAAATGAGTCTTTGGATGATGCACCCATCCCATCCATAGTGCAATTTGGCGGGCAGACAGCCATAAACCTGGCTGCCCCACTGGTTCGGAGCGGGATGCCTCTCCTTGGCTCCAGCGCCGAAGCCATTGACCTGGCGGAAGACCGTCGCCGCTTTGAGAATCTTCTTGATGAATTGGGTATTCCCCAGCCGCCTGGAGGGGCGATAACTTCAGTCGATGAAGTACTGAGTGTAGCCAAGCTGATAGGTTACCCGGTGCTGGTTCGCCCCAGTTACGTCCTCGGTGGCCGGGCTATGGAGATAGTGCACGGTGCCACCGAACTAATCAGATATATTACGCAAGCTATGGAGCTGGGTACCGGACATCCCGTGCTGATTGATAAATACCTGGAGGGGAAGGAGGCTGAGGTTGACGCTATCTGCGATGGGGAAACGGTGTTTATTCCCGGAATCATGGAGCATATCGAGCGGGCGGGAATTCACAGTGGTGATTCCATGGCCGTCTATCCGGGGGTAAACCTCACCGAGCCCGAAGTTGAGACCATGATTGACTATGCCGTTCGCATCGGCCTGGCGCTCAAAATCAAGGGATTAATGAACATTCAATTTATCATCATGCCCGGTGGTGTTGAGGCTTCCGTCTATGTTCTGGAAGTGAACCCCAGGGCCAGCCGCACCGTTCCTTTTCTCTCCAAGGTTACCGGTGTGCCGATGGTAAAGGTGGCTACCAGGGTGATGCTGGGTACCAGTCTCAAGGAGCAGGGTTATAGCACCGGTCTCTTGAAAAGGCAACAATTGATAGCGGTCAAAGCCCCGGTATTTTCCATGTCCAAATTAATCGGCGTGGATACTTACCTGGGCCCGGAGATGAAATCTACCGGCGAAGTGATGGGGATAGACTACACCTTTAATGCGGCTATGGCTAAGGCGCTCCAGGCCGCCGGATTGATGCTAGCTCCTCAAGGAGCCCTGCTTTTCAGTATCGCTGACAGGGATAAACCCGAGGCATTGCCCTTAATCAGGAAATTCTCCGACATAGGCTATAAACTATATGCCACCGAGGGGACTGCGGCGATGATTGAGGCGGCGGGACTTCCGGTAAAAATAATCAGCAAGAAATTAAGTGAGGGCCATCCCAATATCATTGACATCATCAATAACGGTACGGTAAACGGTGTGGTTAATACCATTACCGGTGGCCGCGTACCGCTGAGGGACGGTTTCGAAATTCGACGGGCGGCAGCAGAGAAGCGCATCCCATGCTTTACCTCGCTGGATACAGCACAGGCAGTCTTGACGGCGTTAATTGATGGCAGTCAGGTCTATCATGCTCAACCTCTGCCCGATTACCGCAATAAGGAGCCGTCTTGAACGAGTTGTCAGCCCGGGTCATGTCTAACGCTGAAGTCATGCCGGGAGTGCGCCTTATCTGGCTGGAAGCCCCTGCTATAGCTTCCACGGCAAAGCCGGGGCAGTTCGTTATGGTACGCTGCGGAGAAGAGCTTTTACTCCGTCGGCCTTTCAGCATTCATCAGGTGTCCGATGATAATAAGCTGGCTATTCTGTGCTCCGTGGTAGGTAAGGGTACGCAGTGGCTGGCTCAGTGTAAGGTCGGTGATAGAGTTGACCTTCTTGGTCCACTGGGTAACGGCTT
>JAHJRU010000250.1 GCA_018830745.1 Chloroflexota bacterium | reverse complement strand
TTATTCACGGCGTGCTTCACCTCCTGGGGTATGACCATGCCACGCCGGAGCAGCAACGCCAGATGTCCGCCGAAGAAGCGGCTGTCCTGAGCTCCGTACAGGATGAAATGTGATGAGCAAGCCTTTTCAGGTATGGCAGGACATCTATGCCATGGGTGGTCCCGACATAACCGCATACCTCCGCGAACTTCAGCGGATAAACAAATAATTTGGAGGATTTAGCCATGGGGAAAGAACCGCTGGTACTCGGTATCGCCGGCAGCCCCCGGAGGGGCGGCAATACCGATATATTACTGGACGAAGTCCTGGAAGGCGCTGCCAGCCGTGGAGCCCGCGTAAAGAAAGTCATCCTGGCCGGACTTAAGATTGCCTCCTGCGACCACTCTGACGCCTGCCTCAAGACCGGCAAGTGCTACATCAAGGACGATATGCAGTCGATTTATCAGGACCTGGAGGAGGCTGACGTCATCGTCCTGGCGTCACCGATACAGTTTATGACGGTAACCGCTGAATTGAAGACCATGATTGACCGCTGCCAGGCATTCTGGGCGCGGAAATACGTGCTGAATCAGCCGCCTTTGGGCGAAAAGGAGAGAAAGGGGCTGTTCATAGCGGTGGGCGGCACCAAGTTCGCCAAGCTGTTTGAGCCAGCACAGGCTACCATAAAGGCTCTATTTAACACCCTCAACGTAACCCCTGCCGGCGAACTGCTGTTCCGCGGAGTGGATGAGAAGGGGGCTATACGCCAGCACCCTGAGGCTTTAAAACAGGCTTTCGAGGCGGGGCAGAAGCTGGTGGAAGGTTAACCTGTCCTGAGTATTGCCAAAGGCGCGCTTTTGTGTATAATACTTAATGGGGTGTTTTATTCCCCGGTTTCAGTTCTGGTTATCACATGCCTGGTAAATTAGCGGCAAGTCATCCCGGGTTTACTCAAGTGCTGGATGACCAAGTTGTAACCAAAGTGTAATGAATAAGGAGGTCATCCAGTGAGTTTCGAGGACAAGTCTCTCCAATGTTCCGATTGCGGAAGTACTTTTACTTTCAGCGCTGAGGAACAGGAATTCTTCCAATCCAAGGGTTTTACCAATGAGCCCAAGCGCTGCCCGCCATGCCGCCAAACCCGGAAAACCGACCGCTCTTCCAGCAACAACTATTCCCAGCGGCAGATGTACCCCGTGGTCTGCGCTCAGTGTGGTCAGGCGACCGAGGTGCCATTCGAGCCCCGCGACGGCAGGCCGGTATATTGCCGCGACTGCTACAACAAGTCTCGAACATAATATAAATTCGGGCATTAAGCTCGGTAAGGGAGTATCTACCAGGAAGAAAATCGCCGCCGGCTGTTTTAGCGTCGGGCGATACCAATAAGCTGCCGGATGTCCTCTATTCCCTCTTTTGCCATAAATTGCGCTATCCCCTGCGTTACATCAAATGGAGCACGAGGGTCGGTAAGGTTAGCGGTCCCCACCTGGATGGCAGTAGCGCCCGCCATAATAAACTCTATGGCATCCCTGGCCGTGGCGATACCCCCGCAGCCAACAACCGGCACCTCCACCGCACCCGCCACCTCATAAACCATATAGAGCGCCACCGGCTTTATGGCCGGTCCGGAAAGACCCCCGGTCTTATGGCCTAAGGAGGGTTGACGGCGGGCAACATCAATGGCCATGCCTTTTAAGGTATTTATCAGGGAGATGGCATCGGCGCCGGCTTCAGCCACTGCCTTAGCCACCCCGGCAATATCGGCGGTGTTGGGAGTCAACTTGACCAGCAGCGGCAGGGACGTCTCGGCTTTAACCGCCGCCACCACCCTGGCGGCAGAATCGGGATTGGTCCCGAACTCGGCACCCCCAGCCTTAACATTGGGACAGCCGATATTCACTTCGATAGCGCTAATACCAGCCACTCCGTCCAGCACGCCAGCCACCCGGGCATACTCATCTACGGTGCTACCGGCAATATTGACGATGACGGGCACGCGCCACTTAGCCCATACCGGCGCCTTCTCTTCAATCAGCGCTCTGGCACCTATATTCTGCAAGCCGATTGAATTGAGCAAACCACACGCTGTCTCTGCCAGTCTCGGCTGCGGATTTCCCTCCCTCGGCTCAAGGGTAGTCCCCTTGCAGACAATAGCTCCCAGTTCCTGAATATCAAACAGGTGCTGGTACTCCGTCCCGTAGCCAAAAGTGCCGGAAGCGGTCATCACCGGATTAGCCAGCGATAATCCCCGGGGGTGTTTAGGAGCTAACTCAACAGACAGATTCAACATTTAAACCTCAAGGCACTTCGATTACGCTGCCGGTAACGTTAAAAAAAAACCGCTCGCCAAACTCCTGTGCCAACAATGAAGCGGCGGGCAACCCGGTGCAGTGGCACAGGCCCAACCGCTTAACATCGAGCTCCTTTAAGGCGGCTATGGTTCTCCATACCCGCTCCTCACTCTCCCCCACCAGGTGAGCGCCACCCAGGACGGTATGGATCTCCCTTACTCCGGTAAGCTGCTGCGCCTGGTACAGGGTGTTGATAATGCCCCGGTGAGCGCAGCCGACTATAACCACCAACCCCAGTCCAGTCTTAACAATAAGCGCCAGGTCATCCAGGACCATGTCTGGCTGCCAGCCATCGCCTTCCCTCACGTAAAACATTGAGGCTGTCGTCTCAAAATCGGTCTGCATCAGAACCTCACCGGTGGTCAAGATATCATCGGCTATTTTTACCGCTTTGGTGGTCAGGTTGAAGATGGCTCCCAGGCTTTCCAGGTACTGCCGCCGAAAGGGTATCCCGATATAGCGGTATTCCTCACCCTCACGGTGGGCATACTTGTCACCCC